>JAQGOT010000477.1 GCA_028293465.1 Pedosphaera sp.
GCAGCATCACCTCCGTGCCCTTCAACCGGTGCAGCCGCTCCTTGATCCACGTCGCGCCCCGCACCGCCACCTGGATGATCTCCTCCTTCGACATCCCGAACACCACCCGGCGTTGCGCGGGCGACGTTGAGTTGTAGAGATGGATGATCGCCCGCTTCGCGCCCACCAGCGATTCGAACGTGCGCTCGATCAAATCCTCCCGCGCCTGCACCAACACCTGCAGCCACACATCGTCCGGTGCGCGGTTCTCCTCGATCAATCGCCGGTTAAACGCAAATTCGGTATTCGACGCCGACGGAAAGCCCACCTCGATCTCCTTGAACCCGCACTTCACCAGTGTCTGGAACAACTCCAGCTTCTGCCCCACGTTCATCGGCACCGCGAGCGCCTGGTTGCCGTCGCGCAGGTCCACGCTGCACCAGATGGGGGCGGAGGTGATCACCCGGCTTGGCCAACGGCGGTCAGGCAATGGCACCGGGGGAAACGCGCGATACTTGCTGGCTGGATTCTTTAACATGGTCAGTTTCTTGTTAACGCCTTCCGACGGCTGGGTAAATAAAAAACCCCACCGCCGTCTGGCAGTGGGGTTAAAAATTCTTGTGAGTGAATCAGAACCCGACTGCCACGCTGCGCAGCAGCAGCGTGTTAAGTAGCAGCAGTCGAATATTCAAATTGCCCGTCACAACTCTACCCATAGTCGATTCAAGGATGCCGGTCAACCCGCTTTTTCTCCGTCCAGCCACCAACCCGCAACCATTCACCCACCTCGACCAAGTTCGAACCCAAACCGGTGGACCGCAAAATAACGCGGTTCTTCCATAACGGTAGGGCCGAGACTCCGTCGAGCCCTGACCTTTTTCGTCGGGAAATCTCCCAGTCAAACCCAACCCCAACAGCCGCGCACACCCGTCCCCCGGACCGCGAGCCGTCCCGGCTCGCAGCAGCCAACCCGCGCCTCGCCCAACGAAACTCCTCCGCGCCGATTCATTCCACGCATCGCCGGTTTTGTCATTGGATGTTCCCAACCGTCTCGGCGCCTCGTCCGAGCCCTCAGCCATCAACCATCAATCCTCACCCCCCACTTGGGGGTGTACAGGCGTAACAGGCGTTACAACGTTCACCCCCAACCACTTACCGGCATGAGAAGCGTTACATTGCCGTTACATCGCCGTTACATCGCCGTTACATCCCCCATACAAGCGTTACAAATGCCTGCCGAACCCTCATCAAGGCCGTTATGATTGAATCCTCCCGTCCCTCGGCTACCATCTCATCTCTATGAACGAAGATAGTAAAAACCGGCTTAGCCGGGTTGCGGTGCCGTTGATGGAAACGTTCGGGCTCAGCCGGACACTCGCGCTCGCGACCGTGCTTTTGACCACTCTGGTTCTGGTTTCCGCCCTGTTTTGGTTCTTCCATTCCGCGCCGCCGCACACCATCACCATCACTGGCGGCCCTCCGGGCAGCGCCTTTGAAACCAATGCCTGGAAATACAGCCGCATCCTCGCCAGCAATGGTGTCACGTTGCGGATTCTTCCCTCCCAAGGCTCGCTTGAAAATCTTCAACGATTGCAGGACCCGTCCTTCCACGTTGACATCGGCTTCGTTCAAGGCGGTGTCAGCAACCCCACCAACAGCGGCAAGCTCGTCTCCCTTGGCAGCGTCTCCTACCAACCCCTCATGGTTTTCTACCGGTGTACCACCCCCGTGACCCTGCTCTCCGACCTCAAAGGCAAGCGCCTGGCCATCGGTCCCGTTGGCAGCGGAACGCGCGCCCTCGCTTCGACCCTGCTCGAGCTGAATGGCTTCGGAACGAACGGCCCCACGACCTTGATGAATCTGGATGCGGAGGAAGCCGCCAAAGCCCTGCTCGAAAACCGCGCGGACGCCGTGTTCCTGATGGGCGATTCCGCCTCGACCCAGATCATGCGCCAACTCATGCTCGCACCCGAAATCCAGCTCCTGGATTTCAAACAGGCCGACGGTTATACCCGTCGCGTCAGCTATCTGAATCGGTTGGAACTGCCGGCAGGCTCCATCGATTTCGGCAGGAACATCCCCGCCCGTGATACGTTGCTGGTCGGCCCCACCGTCGAACTCTTGGCGCGACCCGATCTGCACCCCGCGCTGTCCGATCTGCTGCTGGAAGCAGCGCGCGAGGTGCATGGTGGCGCCAAATTAATGCAGCGCAAAGGCGAGTTCCCGGCCCCGCTGGAGCACGACGTTCCCATCAGCCCGGATGCGAGCCGTTATTACAAATCCGGCAAGAGCTTCCTCTACCGATCGCTGCCTTTCTGGCTCGCCAGCCTGTCCAACCGTATCTTGGTGGCCTTTGTGCCGCTGGTCATCGTGCTGATTCCCGGGCTGCGGATCATCCCCGCGCTTTATAAATGGCGGATGCGGATGCTCATCTACCGGCGCTACCGCGCCTTGTTGGCCGTCGAACGGGATCTCCTTGGAGAACTGACACCGGAGAACCGCCAGGCCTTGCTCGACCGGCTCGCGACCATCGAGCAGTCGGTCAACAACATGAAAGTGCCCGCCTCCTTCGGCGACCAATTCTACGGATTGCGTGGTCACATCGGATTCGTCCGCGGCCGGCTCGACCAAACCACCCAACCGCGCTGAAGTCCTCCTGAATCCTCCTCCGCAAAAGGGCCAAACACTTGCTTGGTCCGTTGTTTGGGAGTTGACCTGTGATCAAGGAACTGCGATCAACCGCCCGTGCCGCGAAAGCGGCGCGTTCACTGCACCGAGGCAAGGATGCTTGAAAAAATGACCAAAGCGAACCGACTCTGATGCGAGTCCCATTCAATCTAGGAACCAATTATCATGCGCAACACCCTCATCGTCGTAATTTTACTCGCCGTATCTGGACTCACCGGTGGTTGTAATGGAATAAAGCCCCAGAATAGGACTGTCACGGCCACCATCGCCAATGCTTCGACACACGAGTTAAATGGTGTTCGTTTTGAATGTTCTGGTCGCTACTTGAGGGCGGGCATCCTGAGCCCTAACATTGATGCCACGATCTTCGACGTTTCCTGGCCGACAGCCACTGATGTTAAGGTTACTTTTATTGACCGCCAAACCCGTCGGCCGTACAGCATCAGCATTTCGCTCGTCTCGGTTAACGAGCAAGTCCAAGCAGGAAAATGCCACCATGTGACAATCCGGATTTTGGATTACAACAAGGCAGAAGCGGTTTGCGAATGAGGTACGCGACCCACAACCGCCACGCGTAGCGCCAATCGTCAGCCTTCGTCCCCGAGACCAATCACCCCAAAAACGCCGCGTGCACCGCTTTCATCGCCTGCTCGGCTTTCGCCAGCTCGACCACCACGGAAATCT
>JAQGOT010000513.1 GCA_028293465.1 Pedosphaera sp.
CCGCTTCACCCACGCGCCCCAGCCCGCCGCGCCCAGCGCCGCCACGCGATACCAATACTTCAACCCGCTTGTCATCGTGTTCACCGCCGCCTTCGCCTTGTCGCCGCTGCTCGTGTTCTCCACGTAATTCGCTGCCTGCGACAGCAACAGATCCAGCGCGGCATTCTTCGCATCCTGCGTGGACGTCAATCCCTTGGCCGTCTGCCGCGCCGTTTGCGCCGCGTTATAAGCCGTCTCCAACGCCGTTGCCGTCTTCGTGATGGCCGCCAGCGTGGGAAAATTGCTCTGGTTCTGGCGAGGAATGCTCCAATTGTGGTGAAACCTGCTGCGGTTCTGGTAAGCGAGAGAGCGGTTTTAACGGATGTGCTCAAGGCCCCTTGACCACTCGCGTAATCGTTTTAGGGTACATCGTGAAGGTTTTGATACAGAATTGCGATTCGCTTGAGTACGTGGCAGCCGAGGACCAATGGGTGCCGGATCACCGGGATGCTTGTGCCTTTTGCTCCAGCGTGGAAGCGCTCGAATACATAAACCACAGGAGTCTGGACCCGGTTCAAATCGTTTTGAAGTTTGATGATTGTTACTATGATTGTCCGATTTCGAAGTCGGAAGGGTGCGAATAGATGGGAGATGCTTGATCCCGCAATGATGGGCGATGGTCATTCCAGAAGCTTGGTGCTGGGATCCATGCTGGGCATTTTTCAAGTATACCAGAAATCGTAGGCGAATTTGATCAGCCTTTGTAAAGCGTCCAGCCCCACCGGTTTAACCAAATAAGCGTTCGCACCCATTTGGTATGCTTGGTTGATGTCGTGTTCCTCGTCTGACGAGGCCAGAACTACCATTGGATGGCGGAAAAGCTGGCGTTTGACCGCAACCAAGCCAGCAGCTCAAAGCCGTCCCGGCGGGGCATTTTTAGGTCGCAGAAAATGAGGTTGGGCAGGGGAAGGCGGTTCGGTCGGCGTATTGCTTGTTGCCCCAAGAGGTGGTCAATGGCCGCTTGCACCCCCGCAGCCACTCGAATTGGGTCATCGATTCCAGCCCGCTTCAGAGCCGACACCAGCAATGTTGAATCGTTGATGTCATCTTCCACCAACAAGAGGATGAGGTTACGAATCTTCTGACAAATTGCGATTGGTCTTGCAAAAAACAATCCCAAACCCAACCACGAAAGCCGATTGTGACCGGCCAAGGGAGTCTATGGGGTGTTCACCCCATGCCTTGCGCGCTGCGTTTGGAACATGCTGTGCTGAATCAACTCCCCATGAATGAAGCAAAGGCCATTTTAATCGTCGATGATAACGAGGACGATGCGGTGTTCCTTAAGTTTGCCATGAAAAAGGCAGGGGTGTTGAACTCGGTGATGGTGATCAGCAGTGGGGAGGAGACTGTTTGCTACTTTAAAGGCGAGGGTGTCTTTGCTGACCGGGAGAAGTATCCGCTGCCGTTCATTCTCTTCCTAGATTTACAAATGAGGGGTCTCGATGGGTTTCAAATATTGGAGTGGCTTCGGGAGCAACCCCATCTTAAGCCGGCATTAGTGGCCATTGTGACAGGCGATTGGGAAATGCGGGGCGCGAATCGTGCCAGCGAGTTGGGGGCACAGTCATTCCTGGTCAAACCGTGCAAGCCGCTGGACATTTTGAAACTGACCCGGGCCTTTCCCGAGCATTGGATGATGTCTCCCTAAGCGGGTGCCCCGGTATCCGAGGCGAACGGCCCGGTAAAGCAAACGAAAACGCATCGGTAGTTGTAAACAAACGTCGGCACTGCACTGAAACGCGAGCGTGGTTGGTAATCTAACTCGCATTGACTGGGCGTTGGATATCAGCCGTTGGACAGGTTTTAGGGTCTTCCCCCCATTTACCCGCTGGGGCTCCGAAAGTAATCTTGCGTGCGCACAGGCTGATGCTCGAAAGCGGACAGCCAAATCACAAGGAACGTGGATGCCGCAGATTTTTCGTCGCCGCAGCAACTCGGTGGCCCGAGCCAGCATCCTGGGGGTGGTGCTGTTGCTCGGCGTGGGCGGTTGGACGCTGGACGCGATCTGGTGGTCGCCCCACGTGACGAGGGTGAATGTGCCGATCGAGCAGCCGGTGCCGTTCAGCCATGAACATCATTATACCGGCTTGGGGATTGATTGCCGTTACTGTCATACGTCCGTGGAGAAGTCCTCAACCGCCGGCATCCCGCCGACTTATACTTGCATGACTTGTCACTCGCAACTTTACACCGATGCGCCGTTGCTGGAGCCGGTGCGGCGAAGTTTGATCACGGACACTCCGTTGCGGTGGAACAAGGTTAATAGTGTGCCGGACTTCGTCTATTTCAATCACAGCATTCATGTGAACAAGGGGATTGGTTGTTCTACTTGCCACGGGCCGGTGAACAAGATGCCGCTGACGTGGAAGGCCAACACGCTCTATATGAAGTGGTGCTTGGAGTGTCATCGCAATCCCGCGCAGTTTATCCGTCCGCGTGAAGAGGTGTTCAACATGGGCTGGCTGCCGCCAGCGGACCAACTCGCCAAGGGCGGGGAGCTGGTGGAGCAATATCATGTCAACACCCGGCAACTCACGGACTGCAGCATGTGTCACCGATGAAAACGCCCGCCGCTTCCGCTCCGCTTGACCTGGCGGCGATTCGCGCCCGATTGGCGGGTGCGCGTGGCCAGGAGTATTGGCGCAGCCTGGACGAAGTGGCGCAGACGAAGGAGTTCCAGGAGATGTTGCAGCGGGAGTTCCCCGCCAATGCCTCGGAATGGACGGACGATGTGAGCCGTCGCAATTTTCTGAAGCTGATGGGGGCTTCGCTGGCACTGGCGGGCGTGACCTCGTGTACGCGTCAGCCGATCCAGAAGATTGTTCCCTACGTGCAGCAGCCGGAGGAGATTGTGCTGGGCAAACCGCTTTTCTTTGCCACCGCCATGCCGTTTAACGGCTTCGCCACCGGCTTGCTGGTGCGGAGCAATGAAGGGCATCCCACGAAGATTGAAGGGAATCCAGAACATCCCGCCAGCCTCGGGGCGACGAGTGTGTTCCAACAGGCGGCCATCTTGAACCTGTATGATCCGGATCGCTCGCAGGCGGTGCTCGAGGCCGGAGAGGTCAGCACGTGGGGACTGTTTCTGGGAGCATTGAACGGCGGTTTGGAAGAACAACGGGCCAAACGCGGCGCGGGCTTGCGCATTCTGACGGAAACCATTACGTCGCCCACGCTCGCCGCGCAGTTGCAGGCGTTGCTGAAGAAATTTCCCGCCGCCAAGTGGCATCAGTATCAACCGGTCAACCGCGACAACGCCCACGACGGCGCGCGCATGGCGTTCGGCGAAGTGGTGGAAGCGCAGCATGACTTCGACAAAGTGAAGGTGATTCTTTCGCTGGACTCGGACTTCCTGTTCGCGCATCCGGAAGGACTGCGTTACACGCGCCAGTTCACGAATGGCCGCCGCGTGAGTCATGACCGCACGGAGATGAACCGGCTTTACCAGGTGGAGAGCTCCCCGACGATCACCGGTTCGATGGCGGACCATCGATTGCCCTTGAACGCCGGCGCGGTAGAGGGTTTTGCGCGCACGCTCGCGCAACAGTTGGGTGGCGGGGCGCAGGCTCAAGCGGGTGGAGATGTGCAAGCGCGTTGGATCAGCGCGGTGGCGCGGGATCTCCAGAGGAATCGCGGCGCGAGCATTGTCATTGCGGGCGAGCAGCAACCGCCGGTGGTTCACGCGCTGGCGCATCAGATGAATGATCAGTTGGGCAATGTCGGGAAAACGGTGGGTTACACCGCCTCGGCGGAAGCGCAACCGGTGAATCAAATTCAATCCCTGCGCGAACTGGTGCGGGAGATGGATTCGGGCGCGGTGGACATGCTGGTGATGCTGGGGGGCAATCCCGTTTACAATGCGCCGGCTGATTTTCAGTTCGCGGAGCGCCTCGCGAAAGTAAAGCTGCGGATTCACCTGAGCGCGTATCAAGACGAAACGTCGGCGTATTGCCATTGGCACATCGCGGAATCGAATTTTCTGGAAGCATGGAGCGATGTCCGGGCTTTTGATGGCACCACCTCGATCATCCAGCCGTTGATCGCGCCCTTGTATGACACGCGCACGGCGCATGAGTTGATTGACGTGCTGATGCAGCAGCCGGGGCGCAGCTCGTACGACATCGTGCGCGATTACTGGCTCGCACGGAAGGTGTGGCCGGACTTCGAGCCGTCGTGGCGGAAGGCCTTGCATGACGGGTTAATCGCGGGTAGTGCGTTACCGTCACGGGCGGTGCAATTAAAGATGGCCGGCGGATTGCCGCCCGCGTCGGCAGGCCCGGTGGGTGCCCAGGGTGAGCGGTTGGAGGTTTGTTTCCGTCCCGATCCCGCGGTGTGGGACGGGCGCTTTGCCAACAACGGATGGTTGCAGGAAACTTCGAAGCCGTTCAGCAAAATCACGTGGGACAGCGCGGCGCAGGTCAGCGTGCCGCTCGCCGAGCGGTTGCAGTTGGCCAACGGGGATGTGGTGCAGTTACGGTTTCGCGGCCGGACCTTGCGCATGCCGGTTTGGATCACGCCGGGGCAGGCGGAGAACTCGATTTTGCTGCCGTTAGGTTATGGGCGAACGCGGGCGGGGCACGTGGGCAATGACACCGGGTTTGATACCTATCTATTGCGCGAATCCGAAGCGCTTTGGTTTGCCCCGGGTTTGGAAATATCCAAAACCGGCGAACAGTATAAACTGGCGAGCACCCAGCAAAGCCATAACGTCCAGGGACGCGGCCTCGTGAGGGACGGAACCTTGGCGCAGTTCCGCGCGAACCCGGAATTCATCCACGCCAACGAGGAAGCCCCGAAGCCTAATAACACCCTTTACAATCCAGGCGAATACAAGAGTCCGGATTATGCGTGGGGCATGGTGATCGATTTGAACACCTGCATCGGTTGCAACGCGTGCGTGGTGGCTTGCCAGTCGGAAAACAATATTCCCGTGGTGGGCAAGAGCGAGGTTGCCCGCGGGCGTGACATGCTTTGGATTCGGATCGACCAATATTTTCGCGGCGGAGCCGAGAACCCGAAGGTCACCAATCAACCCGTGCCGTGCATGCATTGCGAGAATGCGCCTTGTGAATTGGTCTGTCCGGTGGAGGCGACGCTGCATGACCACGAGGGGTTGAACTTGCAGGTTTACAACCGCTGTGTCGGCACGCGGTATTGCTCGAACAATTGCCCGTATAAGGTTCGCCGCTTTAATTTCTTTGCGTATGGCTATGCGGACGGCAAAGCCGCGAGCTTGAAACCAATGCGCAACCCCGATGTCACGGTCCGCTGGCGCGGGGTCATGGAGAAATGCACTTATTGCCTCCAGCGCATCAGCGCCGCCCGGATCGAAAGCAAGAAACAGGGACGCCGCATTCGAGACGGGGAAGTGGTGACCGCCTGCGCGCAGGCCTGTCCGGCGGAGGCGATTATCTTCGGGGACACCAGTGATGCGGGGAGCCGTGTCGCGAAGCTTAAAGCCGAACCGCTGAACTTCGGCATGCTGGGAGAACTCAACACCCGGCCGCGCACCACCTATCTCGCCAAACTTCTCAACCCAAACCCGGACTTGGAAGCGCAGGCTTAACCAGAAATAAATATGCCTGAGGGCGACCCGAAAATAACGAAAGGTCCGGAAGCTGATGTCGGGTATCCCCTGACGCCGCTCGGCTATCCCTCCCGTATTCTGGGGCCCGGTGAGACTTACGACACCGTCACCGAACGGATCAGCTCCATCGTGCTGCGGCACCCGCCCTTGAAACTATGGTGGGTCGGTTTTGCGATTGCGTTCTCAATGCTCATGATGTTTTTGTTTGCCGTAACTTGGCTGCTCTATCGGGGCATCGGAATTTGGGGGGTGAACATCCCGGTCGCGTGGGGATTTGCCATTGTCAACTTCGTCTGGTGGATTGGGATTGGCCATGCGGGGACGTTCATCTCGGCGATCCTGCTGCTGGTGTTGCAGAAATGGCGTACATCAATCAACCGTTTGACCGAGGCGATGACCCTGTTCGCGGTGGCTTGCGCCGGCATGTTTCCGCTGCTGCACCTGGGGCGGCCGTGGCTTTTTTACTGGCTGTTGCCTTATCCCGACACGATGGGGTTGTGGCCGCAATTCCGCAGCCCGCTGGTTTGGGATGTGTTTGCGGTGAGCACTTATTTTACCGTGTCGCTCATCTTCTGGTATGTGGGTTTGCTGCCGGACCTGGCCACGGTGCGTGATCGGGCGCAAACGTGGAGAAAGAAATTCATCTACGGCGTCCTGGCGATGGGCTGGCGCGGTTCCGCCCGGCATTGGCAACGGCATCAATCCGCCTATCTGCTGCTCGCCGGCTTGGCCACGCCGCTGGTGCTCTCGGTGCACAGTGTGGTCAGCCTCGACTTTTCCGTGGCCATTGTCCCGGGCTGGCACTCCACAATTTTCCCCCCGTACTTTGTCGCTGGTGCGATCTACTCCGGTTTTGCCATGGTCTTGAACATCGTGATTCCGCTGCGTCGGATTTACAAGTTGGAGAGTTACATCACCCTGCGGCATTTGAACAACATGGCCAATGTCATGCTCGCGACCGGCATGATGGTTGCCTACGGGTATTTGATGGAGGCGTTCATGGCCTGGTTCAGCGGCGACATCTACGAGCAATACATGATGGTGAACCGGGCGTTTGGCCCTTACGGTTGGGCGTTCTGGGCGCTCATGCTTACCAACGTGCTCATCCCCCAGGCGCTCTGGAGCCGGCGCGTGCGCACGACTCCCATTTTGTTGTTCTTGGTTGCCTTCTCGGTGAATGTCGGGATGTGGCTGGAGCGCTTCGTGATCGTCATCACGAGCCTGGCGCGTGACTACGTGCCGTCGATTTGGCGGATGTATTATCCAACCCGGTGGGATTGGATGACCTTCTTTGGAACCATCGGCCTGTTCCTGACTCTCCTGCTGCTGTTCATCCGTTTTCTGCCGATGATTTCAATGTCGGAAGTCCGCGAACTGGTGACTGAACACGAGGAGGTGGAGCCATGAAGGCGGCGAATCCGCTCTACGGGCTGATGGCTGAGTTTGCGAATGAGCGGGCCCTGCTCGAAGCCACCCGGCGCACTTATGCCGGCGGTTATCGACGGCTGGATGCCTATTCACCCTTTCCCGTCGAAGGTTTGGCCCAAGCCCTGGGTCGGCGACGCACCGCCGTGCCTTTGATCGTCCTGATTGGCGGACTCACTGGCGGGCTGGGTGGTTACTTCCTCCAGTACTACGCGATGGCGGTGGATTACAAGTTTAACATTGGCGGTCGGCCGTTGCATAGCTGGCCATCTTTCATTCCCATCACCTTCGAACTCACGGTGCTTTGCGCCTCTTTGTCCGCGGTCATTGGCATGCTGGCGTTGAACCGGCTGCCCGAGCCCTACCATCCGGTGTTCAATGTCCCCGAGTTTGCACGCGCTTCAGTTGATCGATTCTTTCTCTGCATCGAATCGACCGATCCGGTCTTTGAACTTCCGGAGACCCGCAGGTTCCTTGAAAGCCTGAACCCGATCCGTGTAATGGAGGTGAGCTCGTGAAGCAATCCTTTCGACTCACCCTCGGCTGCGGGTTGGCGCTGCTCCTGACTTCCGGTTGCCGGCGGGAGATGTACGAACAACCGAAAGATAAGCCGCAGAGCGCGAGTGACTTTTTCCCCGATGGCGCCGGTTCCCGCCCGTTGGTGTCGAACACCATTGCGCGGGGACATCTAAACCAGGACGAGCAATTCTACACCGGGAAAAAGGGGACGAACCTCATCGAGAACATTCCCATCCCGGTCACCCGCCAGCTCCTGGAACGCGGGCGGGAGCGGTATGACATTTTTTGTTCCGTTTGTCATGCGCGCACCGGGGACGGCAACGGCATGATCCCGCAACGGGGATTCCCCCAGCCCAATACCTTTCATCGGGACAGCCTTCGCCAGGCGCCGGCGGGACATTTTTACGATGTCATCACCCACGGCCACGGCGTCATGTATTCCTACGCTCAACGCGTTGAACCAGAGGATCGCTGGGCCATCACCGCTTATATCCGTGCACTGCAACTGAGCCACGACGCGACGCTTGCCGAGGTGCCCCCGAGTGAGCGCGCCCGGCTGGAAGGAGGCAGGCCATGAATGAATCACTCCGCTCCCGGCTCAACCGCGTCCAGTCGGCGGCGCTGGTCGTCGGCGTTGCGGGCTTGGCGCTCTGCGTCCTCGGTGCCTTTGTGTCCGGCAGGCAACAGTTTTTTGCCTCCTATCTGTTTGGCTATTTGTTCTGGCTTAACCTCAGCCTGGGTTGCTTCGGGATCGCCATGTTGCAGCATCTCACCGGTGGGCGGTGGGGATTCGTGATCCGGCGCTTTTTGGAAGCGGGCTTCATGATCATCCCCCTCATGGCTTTGCTGTTCGTGCCGCTCCTATTTGGCTTGCAGGACTTGTATGCTTGGGCCAGGCCCACGGAGGTCGCCGTTGACCCGGTGCTTCAAAACCGGGCAAATTATTTGAACCCCACCGGCTTCATCATCCGGGCGGTCGTTGTCTTCGCAATTTGGAGTTCGATGGCCTGGTGCTTGCGGAAATGGTCTTTGCAACAGGACCAGACCACCGATCCTGCGCCGACACGGCGGCTGCGCACCTTGAGCGGGCCGGGAATGGTCATCTACCCGTTGACGGCGACCTTTGCCTATATCGATTGGGCCATGTCCTTGGAGCCGGACTGGTATTCGACCATGTTCCCGGTGATCATCGTCATCGGACAGTTCCTTTCCACCATCGCTTTCTCCATCGTCATGCTCGGCCTCCTGAGAAAAGAAGCCCCTTTCGCGGAAGTCGTCTCAACCACTCATTTTCATCACCTTGGAAACCTGCTTCTCACCTTCGTGATGTTCTGGACCTACATCTCTTTCGGCCAGTTTCTGATCATCTGGTCGGGGAACCTGCCGCAGGAAATTGTCTGGTACGTCCACCGCATCGCGGATGGATGGAAATGGATCGTGGTGCTGCTGGCACTGTTCCATTTCTTTGTTCCCTTCTTTTTGCTGCTGTTTCGGGCCAACAAGCAACGTGTGCCGGTCCTGATGACCATCGCGGGGTTCGTGTTCTTCGTCCGCATCCTGGACGTGTTTTGGATGGTGGCCCCATCCTTTCATCCCACGGGTATCCGGATTCACTGGCTGGATGTCGCCGCGCCCCTGGGTGTGGGAGGCATCTGGATCGCCGCATTTATCTATCACCTTAAGCGCCGGGATCTGCTTCCCCGCCATGATCCTCGCCTGCAACCCGTCATCGCTCATGCCAGATAGCGCGCATCCCCAACCCTCTCCGGGTCCTGCAGGCCACGCTGTGGAAGGCGCGGACGTGAGCCTCAGGTGGATTATGATCTGGCTGGGTATCCTGCTTGCCAGCGGTGTGCTGATCCATTTTGTGCTGGGGGCGATGCTCGCGCATTTTAAAAGGACCTCCGCTTTGGCCGACCAGGAAGCGGCTAGACAACAAGTCGTTCCCTCGGTGGCGGCAGCCCGCCGACAATTCCCCGAGCCGCGATTGCAAGTCTCGCCGCCGCTGGATCTGGCGGAGTTGCGCACCCGCGAGGACGCCGAACTGAACAGCTATGGCTGGATCGACCGAACCTCCGGCGTGGTCCGGATACCCATCGACCGCGCCATCGACATCATCGCTCAAAAGGGCGTGCCTGCGCGGCTTGAGACCAATCAGGGCGGAGCAGGGCCATCCACGCTGCAATTGCTCCAAGGCCGAAGAGGCCAATACATCCCACCGCAGTCTCAGCCAAAAAAATGAGAACGGACACGCAATCTCCTCCACGAACCGGACGCGCCTTCGCCAGAGCTTTGTCACTCTGGCTGGTTTTGACCGGAGTTTCAGTGGCGATGGCCCCGGGCGTGACCAATGCGCAGAGCCTCTCCGATGAATCGTTGAAGCGGATCGACTTTGACCAAAAGCTGCAGCAACAAGTATCCACCGCGTTGCAATTCCGGGACGAAACCGGGAAGACCGTCAAACTCGGCGATTATCTGGGCAAGCGTCCGGCGATTTTGGTGCTGGGCTATTACGGCTGCCCGATGCTTTGCACCCTGGTCATCAACGGCCTGGTGGAAAGCCTGCAGGATGTCCGGCTGAACCCGGGCAAAAATTTTGAAATCATCAACCTCAGCATCGATCCGCACGAGCAGCCGGCGTTGGCGGCGGCCAAGAAGAAGGCTTACCTCAAACGTTATGCCCGGGCTGGTGCGGAGCAAGGCTGGCATTTTCTTACCGGGGATGAGCCGGCCATCCGGCAACTGGCGGATCAAGTCGGCTTCCGTTACGCTTACGACGCCACGGTGAAGCAATATGCGCACCCGAGCGGCTTGGTGATTTTGACGCCGGAGGGCAAGGTATCGCGCTATTTTTCCGGCGTCAGTTACTCGAACAAGGAAATGAACGAAGCGCTGGTTGCGGCGTCGGCCAGCAAAATTGGCTCGCCCATCCAGCAATTTTTCCTCCTCTGCTTCCATTACAACCCGATCACCGGGAAATACGGCGCGTTGGTCATGATCATGGTGCGGACGGCGGGCGTGCTCACGCTGGTGTTCCTGGGGGCGACGATCGTGCGGTTGAGCCGACGGGAGGCAACCCGGCAAAACCCGCCGGTTAGTGTCCAAAACAAGGCGAGTTGAACCATGCGCTTCCCCCTCCTTCCAGATCAGGCCTCGACGATGGCTCCCCGGGTGGACCTGCTTTATTTCAGCCTGACTGCGCTCAGCGCCGTGATGATGGTGATCATCTTCCTGCCCATGTTTTATTTCCTCTACAAGTATCGGCGGGGCAATCCAGCCAACCGCAGTCCGTTGCGGATCCCCATGTGGAAGGTGGAAATGACGTGGTCGGTGATTCCGCTCATTCTGATGCTCGGAGTGTTTGGTTGGGCGACGGATCTGTATTTTGATATCGAGCGTCCGCCGGCGGAAGCGCTGGAGATAAATGTGATCGGCAAGCAATGGATGTGGAAGCTTCAGCACCCGGAAGGGCACCGTGAGATTGATGAGTTGCACGTGCCGGTGGGCCGCGTGGTGAAGCTGACCCTGACCTCGCAGGATGTGATTCACAGTTTTTTCATTCCGGCTTTTCGAACCAAACAGGATGTCGTCCCCGGGCGCTACGTGAGTTCCTGGTTCAAGGCGACCCAGGTGGGGACCTACCATATTTTCTGCACTGAATACTGCGGCACCAGCCACTCGGGAATGATCGGCCGCGTCATCGTGATGGAACCCGCGCAATACGAGGAATGGCTGACGACCACCCGGCCCGCGGAAACCCTGGCCCAATCCGGGGAACGCTTGTTTCGGGACTTGGGTTGCAGCGGGTGCCACATGGGCAACAGCCAGATCCGCGCGCCGCGACTTGAAGGTGTTTTCGGAAAGCCGGTGCCCCTGGCCGACGGCACGATCGTGTTGGCGGATGGCAAGTATATCCGTGATTCCATTTTGCTGCCCCAGTCGCAGATCGCCGCCGGCTACGAACCGGTCATGCCCACCTTCGCCGGGCACGTTTCTGAAGAGGAACTGCTGCAACTGATCGCCTACATCAAAAGCCTGGGCGCCAAGCAACCGGAGCTAGTTCGATGAATACAACCGAAGCAGTCCCTTCAGCCACGCCCGTTCACCCGGTGGAGAATTATCTGGAGGCCGGTCATACGGTCCGCTCGTGGTTGCTGACCATCGATCACAAACGCATCGGCCTGCTCTATCTCTTCTCCATCATTGTTTTTTTCGCCATCGGCGCCGTGGCGGCCGGGATCATGCGCCTGGAACTGCTCACGCCGCCTGGG
>JAQGOT010000542.1 GCA_028293465.1 Pedosphaera sp.
TGGACCAGTTTCACGTTTCGAAAAGCCTGGCGAAAGTCCTCCACAAAGGCCCGTTTCAAATCACCCGCGACCGCGCGTTCACCGAGGTCATGAATGGCTGCGCGGCACCGGCCGAGGGCCGCAGGGAAACCTGGATCAGCCCGGACTTCATCGCGGCCTACACGCAACTTCATCAAGAGGGCCACGCCCACAGCATCGAATGTTGGGAAGCGGGGCAACTGGTGGGCGGTGTTTATGGGGTGGCGCTCGGCGGACTCTTCGCCGGTGAATCGATGTTCCACCGCGCGAGCAACGCCTCCAAAGTCGCCTTGTTCCATCTGGTTCAACATCTGCGGGAACGCGGATTTGCCCTGTTCGACATTCAAACCGTCACACCCATCACCCGCCAACTCGGCGCCATCACCCTCCCGCGTGCGGATTACCTCAAACGCCTGGCGGAAGCCGTTACGCGCAAGGCGGAATCATGGATTAATTGACGCCCAAAGAAAACGGAGGCCGGGAAAATCCCGGCCTCCAGTGAGTTTGAATCTTCGGAACCGATCGCGGACGATCAGTATTTCAAGCGATAGAATTTCTTCGCAGGTCCAGCAGTCGGCGTGTAAGGCGAGACGGCGGCGGGCAGATCGGTGTACGGTCCATTGGCGTTGACCGCTTCCTGAAGCGTGCCGCCGCCGGTCCATGTCAGGCGGGCAGTCGTGCCCGACTTGGTGATGGTGATCGAACCCGGCCCGGAGTGGCCGAGGGTGTAATGGGTCGCGATGCGGCTCGCGCTCAAGGCTTGGTTGTAAATGGCCGGTTCATCAATCGAGCCGGCGAAGTTATCCGCCCAGCCGTTACCGGTCGCCCCGATGGCCCAATCCGCATTGGTGACCGCCCGGGCACCCACCGCCGAGGCGGCGGTGGCGACCAGTGCGCCATTGCGGTAGAGCTTCCAGTTGGCGCCGTCATAAGTGCCGGCCAGATGAATCCAACTGCTGCCGCCCAGATCGCCGGCGGGAACCGGGAAGCTCGCGCTGTTGGTGGTGGTGCCGTCCGAGGAGCCCACCTGATAGTTGGCGCCGGAGATCCGCAGGAACACCTCGTTGCCGCTGACGACCGCCCCATCCGGGGGAGAGCCCAGAAAACTGCTGAGCGTTGGCGGCCCGTGGGAGATGATCCGCGCTGTGGAACCTTGAGAAGCCCCGGGCTGGACCCAGGCTTCGAGGGTGATCTGGCCGGAAATGTTCAGGCCGGCGGGGTTGTTCATGCTTCCCCACTGTTTCAAGCCGTTCAAGGACACGGCCGTGTTGTTGGTTTCGAAACCACCATTGGCCGCCGGCCGCGGTCCAGCCGAGGTGTTGGCGGTGAGGACCAAGTTACCGTCGGCGAGATGGCCGAGCGTGCCGCTGTTCGCCACGGGAGAGACGGCGGGATCGTTGAAACGGAGATAGGTCTTGGGCCCCTGTCTTTCGGGTCCGAAGAAGGGCGCGGTGAGCACCAGGGTTTCGTAATTCGTGGCGGGGTGGGCATTCGTGCCCGCCTCGTAATGGGCGGCGACCTGTTCCGGGGAGAGGATGTAATTGCTGTAAAAGGCCACTTCGTCCACGTCCCCTTCAAAGGGATTGTTGCCAAGCGTCGAAGCGGCGTTATAGGAGCCGATTGCCCAATCCGCCGCCGGCGCCGCGGTTTCCGCCGGATTCCTATTCGCTGCGTAGAGCGCAAACGTATTCGATGCGACCGGCAGGCCATTGAAATAGGCAGTCAGTACGCCCGCAAACTGGTGGTTCCCGTTGGCCCCCGGATCGCCGAAATCGGTCTGCGGTTCCCAGGTAATGACCAGGTGACTCCACTCCCCGATGTTATAGTCGGTGTCGGTCGTGACATCATGGGCGTTGGGGTCACTGCCGCCGTACATCCGGAAAGTCCAGCCATGACCTTCACTGAGGGGATAACTGAGGTTCGGATTGCGTTGGTAGAGCACCCAACCAGTGCGGTTGGTGGTACCGACCCAGCGGTTGTTCATGGCGGCCTGACCGCCTTGTTGGTCCCGCATGGGCCGGAGCCAGGTTTCAAGGGTGAAGGGAATGCTCGAGTCCGGGTTGTTCTCCGCTATCCACGGCATGGTGGTGGAGGATTTCCCATTGCGACCGTGATAGGAGGCGGCACCGTCATCGGTCCGGCCGGCCAGCGCGCTGGGGGCGGGATGGCGCACCTCGGCGGTATGGGTTGCCAGACCGCTGGCCCGCAAATCGCCCATGTTGATCGCCACATCGGCACTGGGAGCGATTTCATTAAGCCGCAGATAGACGGCGGGATTCGCGGATTTGATCAGGGTGTCGTAGGGAGTGCTGCGATTGGCGTTGGTGCCATTCTGGTAGTGCGACAGGATTTGCGCGGCCGTCAGCTTGAGGTTGGAGTAGAAGGCAAATTCATCGACCGCCCCGAGATAGGGGTTCAGGGTGGTGCCGGCGGTGTTGTTGTAATTGCCGATGGCCAGCGAGGCGGGGGCCTCCGGATGGTTGTTGCTATTGGCCACGTAACCGGGAGACGTCCCGCTGCTGCCGCCGGTCCAGATATTCGTGTTCGCGGCCACGCCGTTGATGTACATGGTCACGGTGGCGTTGGACAACTGCAGGGGATCGTAAATCACGGCCACATGGGTCCATTTGCCCAGCTCGTAAGGAACGAGGCTGGTCACGTCGAGGCCGCCGTTGCCGTCATTTTCATTATACATCCTGAAGTTCCAGCCCACCGGTTCGCCGCTAGAATAGTCCGAACTCGGTTTGCGTTGAAAAAACACCCAGCCTTGGCGCTGCACGCCGGACCAGGCAAACCGGTTACCGATCGGGCATTGGCCGGTGCTCGTCTGGTCACTCGCCGGATAAAACCACGCTTCGAGCGTGAACGGCTGGGTGTTGGGCGGATTGAAGCCGGCGTTCCAGGGGATTTCAGTCCGGGGGGCGAAATCAAAAAACTCCGAACGGTCGCTGTCGCCAACGATCGCACCCGGAAACGGATGCATCACCGACAGATCATTGGTGGCGTTGCCCGCGCTGCCCAGGCTGCCGCTGTTCTGGTTGATGGTCGTGTGCAGGGTGGAATCATTAAGCCGGTAGTAGGCCTTCGGATTATCGCTCAGGACCGAGCTCTGGTAGGCGGATTGGGCGCTCACGATCACCGGGAGGGCGGCGAGCGCGAACATACCGAGGAAACGCTTTTTCATAGGTGTGGTTTGTTTGACGGGTTTACTTGGGCTGCTTTCTCTTCACTCGGGAGAACTATGCGACATGCCGGAGTGATTCCATAGTCACATCAGGTTACATCTCGGCAACGAGTGCGTGACTTAGGGGCTTAGGGTCAGACAAGAGTTAGTAAGTAAACCGAAGCTTTGTCAAGCAGCTTTTGAAAACCGCCCGACGAAATGGCCTTGGCGGCGGCGAAGCAATCGGTCGCGAAGATAATGTGTGAGTCGTTCCGAATAGGTACGACGGGCGGGGTAAGCCTTGAACGTTTCGCTACGGCTGACGCCCGGGAGCCTCAGACGCAGGTCCCGGCCTGAGGCACGGCAAAAATCAGGGGCCGCTCAGTGCATGATCCGTTTTTCGTTTGGAGCTCCAAACAGTTCCGGATGCAAATAGGAACCACGCTCGCTGCCGGTTTTGTCCTCTTCCACCCGGATTCGATGCGCATTCGCAAAAGCGTCCTGCCGGACACCGGTCACCTGCCAGGAAACCTTCGTTCCGGGCTGGCCACCGGCGATCTTGAAGTGGTTTCCGGCGATTTCTTCAGCGATGTACAGGTTCGGCCCGGGCGCGCCGATGGCCGTGAGTTGATAGCGAAAATCCTTGTTCAAACTCTCGAACCATTCGGGCAACTCCACAACTGCTTCACCGATGGCATCGAGCGCGATGTTGCCGTTGTAAATATTCATCATGTCAGGAGACTCAACAAAGGAATGGTATAGAAACTTGTTCGCCGGATCGAGCGGATGATCGATTTTGAAGGAACCGCTGCCTTTGGTGAGATTGCCGGAAATGGAGGCGCTGCCGGCGCCGACGTTTAGCGCAACCACGAGGCTTTCGCTGACCGTCACCCGGCCGACGAATTCCCCAGCAATTCCGGGGGTGTTCACGGCATGGACGGCAGCGGTGGTGTAACCACCACCGCTGCCGTCCACGTACAGCTTTGTGGTTGGGGTGGTGGTGCCGATGCCCACGTTGCCGCCGGGAGAGTTCAAAAGCAGGTTCCGGGGAGCAAAGGTCGAGTAATTAAAAGCGAAGAGGGAACCCCCATTTCCGCCCGACTCCAGGAAGACCCCGGCGCCGGCGCCCGAGTACGGGCTGGAACCGCCGGTGACGGCCAACCCGCCGCTGGCGACGTGGAGCGCGCCGGCGGGACTGGCGGTGCCGACGCCCACCTTGCCTGAAGTAGAAATGGAGACTCCTCCGTTTGCCGGCGAAGGCGGCCCACCAACGGGACCCGCGAGAAGTTTCAGGGCCGAACCATCGAAGCGGATATCGGCTCGCGCACCGCCGATGATCGTCATGCCCGTTTCCCCGTTGGGCGCTCCGAACTGGACCTCTCCGCCGCTGCCGCCCGAGGCAAAGGCAGCCGCCCCGTTGACCTGTAGTTTCACTCCCACCCGTTCTGCCCCGCCCGCAATCATAAGGTTGCCGGAGTCGGTGAGTTCCATATCGTAATTGGCGGCGGTGGCGGTGGTTCCGGGATTGCTCGTGGTGCGGAAGAAATACAGCCCGCCGCTCGACTGGCCGATGCCGAATCGTTGTCCCCCGGCATTGCTTTGCCAGCCAATCGCCGAAGCGTTTTCCAGATCGATCGCGCCGCGCCAGAGGTTCGCAGTCCAAAACGGCCCGTTCGCGATGCTCAAACGATGACTCGGAGCGTTGGTCCCGATGCCCACTTTTCCCGTCGTGAAATAAGCGTTGGTCCCGCTCAAATTCCAAATGCCGCTGCCGCCCGCACCGGCGGACGCAATGGTCAAGGTGTTGCCTGCAGGGGTGATCGTAACGTTGCTCCCGGCCTGCAAAATCACGGCATCCTTCAGGCTGTTCACACTGCTTACCACCGCCCCACCGGCCACGTCGGAGGCGGTGGTGGCAGTGTCCGCAATTCCGGCGTTGGCGGCGTAAATCGCATACGGCGCGGGCGTGAGCGGTTGGCGCAGGCTCAGGCTCGTAAAACTGGCACCGCCGTTGGTCCGCACGCCGATCTCCAACCAGCGCGCGGGGCCGGTGAAAATGCCCGCACCGAAGTCCAACGTCAGCGTGAACAAGCCATTGCTCACCGCCGTGGAGGCGTTCGTAATGATATTGCTAACCTGATTACCGACACTGACGTCGTCAAACAGCGTGAACGCAAAATCATAACTGCCGCTGGCCGGAGCGCCACCGTCCATCAACCGGCCTTGGTAGGTGAAGGCCGTATTTTGAGCCAAAGCGGGGCTCGCCAAGATGAAGCAGCCGAGCACCGCAGCCCCGATTGATGCGAAGGTTTTATGATTCATAGATTTTGTGAGGTTACCGTTTGATCTGATTTTAAAGAGCTAGGTCCTTCATGACCCGGCTGGCCGGGATCGAATTGGGTGAGACGCCATTACTTACCAAACTGGCAGTCAATATACAATGGTATTCGGGTCGGAATCGAGTTCCGTTCAGAGCGGGTAAATAAGAATTTGCTTGCTGAAAATGGATAAACCCAGCCAAATGCAATCCAATCTATGAACCGACGTCAATTCATCCAGACCGCCGCGATGGCCGCAACCGCCACGGCCACGCTTCACTTCCCGACCGCACGCGCCGCGGAGAGCGGCAAAGGAGTGCATTGGCCAATCGGCTGCTTTAACCGCCCTTGGGTGGATGACAAAGCGGGCTGGACCTATGACATGGCGTTGGATGGCATCAAGGCTGCCGGATATAAAATCACGGGCTTGCTCACCCCCTTTAAAGCGGAGCCCTTCATCGGCTCCGCCGCCACGCCCGAGTACCTGGATGCGCTCAAAAGGAAAATTGCCGCGCGGGGACTCAAGGCGAACATGGGCGCGCTCCACACCAAGAATGAACTGTCCGTGGAGGAGTCGATCAAGGATGTGCGCAAGCAGATTGATAACGCGAAGCAACTGGAGCTGGAATTTCTGCTCACCTTCGGCGTGGACTCGCCCAAGCAGTATGAGAATTATTACAAGGTGATGGCCGACGCGGCACCGTACGCGCAGGAGCGCGGGCTGAAGCTGGTGTTGAAGCCGCACGGTGGCGGAAGCGGCGCGTCCGAGGAAATCATCCGCTGCCTGGACAAGGTGAAGCAGCCCAATTTCAAAATTTGGTATGACGCCGGCAACATCATCTATTACACCGGCAAGGACCCGCTGGAACAGCTCAAGCCCATCGTCCAGCATGTCACCGGTTTTTGCGCCAAGGAGTGCGATGAGAAGAATGGCAACGTGTGGATGGAATTCGGGACGGGCAAGGTGGATTTCGCGGCGGTGTTCGGCGAACTGAAACGGGCTGGCTTCAACGGCCCCATCATGGTGGAGTGCTGCGCCAAAGCAAAATCACCCGCGAAAGACTCGGCGGAAGCAATCACCGCCAGCGCACGCAAGAACCGCGAGTTTTTGGAAAAGGTGTTTGCGGAGTTATAACGGTGCTGGCGATTTCTCCGGACGGAAATGTTCACCCCGACAGTTCCTCATGCCGTTGTGGAACGAATGCGGGGGTGAATTTCCGACTGACTCAAGTTCGGATATGGACGGTTTGACGCTGAAGCGCTGAGAACCTGGAGGGGAAGCAGGGTGCCTTCGAGTAGCGGCCGCTCTGTTGAAACCCGTCATGGCCGGTGGGGTTCTGAGTGTAAATCGGGCAATGAGAATGGTTCGTCAATCGACCCGTTCGCTGCTGTTACTTGCCGGCAACCCGCACTGACTACATCAAGTCTGGTCGCCGCTCCGATTTCCAACGTCTCCATTTTTTGCCAACCCGCCCACATCTGAATATCTGCTTCCCAAATTCGAGGTTTACTGGCATAGTGGTCGCCAATGACCCCCCATATGCGAGCGAAAGCCGTGCTTTTATCACGCTAATTCCATGAAAAAACCAACAATAATCGAACGTCTGACACGGATAAGCTGCGGCACTCTGGCGGCCGCTTTGATGGTGGTGAACGGCCAGGCAGGCACGAACACTTTTAACTTCGACACGGATCCGTCCGGAATCCTGACGATCAGAGCTTCGAGCGATGGAGGTGTGCCGTCCAATTTGCCGGGCGAATGGTTTGCCAATGGCGGCAGCACGCTGGAATCGGGAGTGGCCGATCAGTCGACGAATGGTTACCTGGCGATCACCCAGACGACGCCGGACTTGTCCGCGCACGGGATGAGGTCAACGATTGTGTTTGATGATTTCGACAATGGGCTGGTGGTGGCTGGATTCACGTTCTCCTGCGACGTGCGCATTGGCGCGGGGAGTTCCACACCTGCAGACGGTTTCAGCATCAACTTTGCGCGGGATACCGACCCCGCCATTTTCAGCGATACCTTTGGAGCCGGTCCCGATAATAATCCGCCGAATGGCCAGGAGGAAGGCACGACCACCGGTTTGGCAATCAGTTTTGATGCGTTTCAGAACGGGTCGGCGGCTGATGTGGTGGGTTTGACCATCAAGGCGGACAACGTGGTGCTGACGAATATTCCGATGCCTAATTTTAACCGCGCCTGCGCGGATGCGACTTCGCTGCAGACGGGCACGAATGATCCGCCCTCAATTACGAATCTTTGCTGGCAGCCGCTGAGTGTGAAACTGCAGCCGAATGGGTTGCTCAGTGTGAGCTATAAGAACGTTACGTTGCTCACGAACTTCATAACCCAATATACGCCGAGTCCGGGGCGGTTGATCTTTGCCGGCCGAACAGGCGGATCCTACCAGGAACAGGATGTTGATAACATCAGCATCATCACGATTGCCTCCAGCTCACCGGTCGTCGGGCCGACGACGGGCAAGGCGGATGGTTTCCGTTTTAACATTATTGATTCCGGTTTTGCCACGCCGGACACCAACACCATCACCTTGAAGTTGGATGGGGCACCGGTGGCGGTCACGGCGATAACGCAGACGGGCAGTCCGGGCGGCGGGAACGGGGTTACGATCGTGGGTTATCAGAACACGAGCCTGTTGTTCGCACCGGGATCGACGCACACGAACATCGTTCATTTCACCGGATCGACGTTCAACGGCGCGGTCGATGCGACGAATGTGTTCACGGTGGCGGGTTACACCACCCTTACGGTGGCGCAGAAGGTGCCGGGCGCGGTGAATACGAGCCTCAGCGGTTTTGCCGGACGCATTCACCAACTGCCGGTCCCGCGCTTTCCGAGCGCGACGAACCTGCTCGGCATTGAACGCCAGTTGGCGGATGGATTCATCGATCCGGCGACGAGCCAGCCTTATGTGAGCACGGCACTGGTTTCGACTTTCACGAATGAAATGATCAACTGGAACCAGGATGCGCCGTTTGGAACGCAAGGAGGTTTCATCAGTGCCCTTCTGGCTCCGCCTTCGGATACGCCGGATGAAGCGATTCCGGGCATTGATCCGTTCTCGGGTGTCACAGACTATGTGGCTGCGGAGTTGTTGACGGTGCTTGATCTGCCGGTGGGGGCTTATCAATTGGGTGTGAACCATGACGATGGTTTCAAGTTGAGCGTGGGAGCGGAGCCGCGGGATGTGTTCGGAGCGACGGTGCTTTCCACCTCGGCAGGCGCAGGTGATAATTCGCCACTGAACATCGTGGTGACCAACGCGGGAAAATACCCCTTCCGCCTGGTCTGGGGCGAGCATACGGGCGCCTCACAATTGGAGTTTTACCTGATCGATTTTGTGACGGGCCAAAAGATACTGATTAATAATCGTCTCAATGCGGCACAGATTGTGGCTTACAGCGACACGGCGGCGTTGACGCGGCCCTATGTGCGGTGGGTTTCGCCCGGTCCGGGTGAGGCGGGTGATCCGCGATTGATTGTGGCCAAGTTGCAAGATGGCGCCGCGGGCACGGTGATTCCAGGCTCGGTGAGTTTAAAATTAAACGGAAGCGGGACGGCGAGTGTCTCCAAATCGGGCGGTGGAACAACGGCGACGTTGACAACGGCGACGATTCCAACGGGAGCGACGGCAACCGCGACCCTGGTTTATAGCACGTCAACAGGTGGACCTTTTACGAACACCTGGAATTTCGTAATTTCCTACTTTGGACAGGTGATGTTTGCTCTTCCGTTGAACCAGGGAGCGGGCACGAACATCGCTGACACCGTCTGGGGGTTGACCGGAGCGTTCACGACGAACAATCCGTTCTGGACGAACGACACACCGTCGCGGGCATCGGATGATTTCGCGGTGCGTTTCAGCGGCGGGGCGGGGCGCAAGGCCCTGATTGTGGATACGAACAAGGTGATTTCGCTGGGGCCGGACAACAGCGGGGCCAACGGTGATTACACCTTGCAAGCGTGGGTGAAACTTCCGGTCGGGTTTGAGCCGGCCGCACGCATGATTCTGTTCTCCTATGAAGGGACGCCAGGATTTGTATTCTCGATCAACACCGGCCGGACGTTGCATACCACCACGTTTGGCTTGAATGACGTGGTCTCGTCAACCGTGGTGCCGAACGATGGTGAATGGCACCATGTGGCGGTGGCGCATGTGAACGGGGTGAGCATGAAATTCTACCTGGATGGGGTGTTGGGTTCGGAAACGGCGTACACTCGGGGGCCGGGCGCGCGCACGAGCTTTACAGTTTCCGTGGGTGGCTCGGTGGCTAATCAGAATAATATTCTGACCGCAACGCTGGATCGTATCAAGGTGACCAAGGGGGCGCTGGAACCGGGTCAATTTGATTATCCGATCGGGGTGGCACTCGCAACTCATCGCGTAGGTAATACGACCACGTTGTCCTGGCCAACGACAGGCGGCAATTTGATCCCGCAAAGTACGGGTGCGATCTCTCCTACGGGGACGGTTTGGACGGATGTGCCGGGCACGCCAACGGTGAATGGCAACACGGTGAGTCTGGATGCCAACGTGGGTCCGGGGACGGTTTTCTTTCGGCTGCGTCCAGGACCATAAAAAGAGGCAGAGGTGCTGCTTGCTGGTTGAGCCCAGCGAGCAGCCTTTGCCAGGTTGGCAGTTGAGGTGCCTGGCAGGATTGGTTGTGTGGTGAACGAGCCGCGGTTCCAGACTGAGCACGGCGGACCTTGCGAGATGTAAAAGGAAGGGTGGTTTTACACCGTTTGTAAAGGCTGGCTCACGGAGCGATCGCGCTGCGATAATATCTGCGGCCCAGGCTCGTGCCTGCGGGGTCGGGGATGGTGAAGACGCCGTTGGTCGGGGACGCGGTGCCGAGGGAGGACCAATCCTGCAAGTTGGTGGAGGTTTGGACTTCGTATTGATAGAGATCCAAACCGGTGAATTGCAACTGAAGCTGGCCGTTGGATTGGCGGAGGGTGCCAAAGGAATCAATCCGGAGCGAACCCAGGATTTGCGAGGGTATCATTTCGTAGGCCAGATCGGTGATGCCGCCGCCGTTCGGGTTTAACCACGGGGAGTTCATGGTCAATTCCGGCGCGGCGAGGATGTCCCCCACATCGCGAAAATATTGTCCGGGCTTCTGCAAGCGGACGGCATTGATGCCATCCAGGATCACCGACGTCTGGGGCGAGTTGGAATCCATGAGCAACGACGCGAACGTGTAGGGAGCGGTGTTGGTCAGCACGGGGATGCCATTGCTGAAGGTGTAGCCAAAGGTGGCGGGATTCAATTGGTTCACCGGCAACAGATCGCGCGGACGATTGGTGTTCAGCAACGAAGCAAGCAGGCTGACCAGGTGCCAATCATTGGTGGGCTGGGTCAGCAAGGCATCCCGCGCGCTGGGGTTTCCGCTCCAGGTCTGCCACAAGCTGGCATTCACTGAAGCGGATTTTAGGTAGACCGTCTGCCACGGAGTGCCGCGATGCACGCGTCCCAACCAAACCGGGCTAAGCGGCAAGCCGGCGGGAAAATCCCAGGCATCCGAACTGGTCACCGGCGAGTCTTTGAACGCCGGGTCGGTGAAGCCCGGGTCACTGGCTTGGTTACGATTATAATTCCAAGGATGATAACTCGCGTTCACCAATCCGATGTTTTTGGTGATGTTGTTTATAAAGCTGGATACTTGTGTTAGATCCACCAATTGCGGCAAATTGTTTGGAATGTAAGACGTGGCTAGGTCCCCAAGCGTATAGTGAACCAGTGGGTCGTTCACCTGCCAACTCGAGGACGCGTAAAACTTGGCCGTGGGGCTGAACGGGACCGGTGCGAAGGTGTTCGTATTGTTAGGGTCACCATTCCAAAACCTGTTAAAAAAGTCTATAGCCTGGGCTTTAGCATTACCTTGGGACGCCCCGATTTGGGCTTTATCCCAAGCATCACCAAGGCCGAGCCCCTGGGCAATTTGGAGCTGTGCTTTGACGCTTGCGGGGATCTGGACAGAATTGTAGTTAACGATGTTAGCAGCCCAGACAGAGAAAGGATCATTAGCCCTGGCTTCCTCGGTCAAGTCGCGGATCGATTTCAAACTCCCAAGCTGAACGTAATCGATGATCCTCCCGGAATCCGAATCCCGCAGGATGCAGCGAAACCGGTTCGTGGTGTTCAAGACGAAGTGGGGCGGAAACATCGAAATAGGTTGGAAGGACGCTGCCGCCGTCAGCCCCGGCGGATTTTGTCTGTAAACAGAGTCGGGCAGGAAAACGACATTGCTTCGGCAGGTTTGGAAGGACAGTGCGGATGGAGAGGAGGAATTGAGCGTGCCCGGCCAAGCGTTGGCCGGAACGAGGTAATTGGTTCCGACCACGAAGGACGAAGCCAGGTTCGTGGTAAAAACGGGATTGGGATTGCCGGCGTTGGTTACGAACAGGGCCATGTTCAAATGGTCGGCAACAATGATTTGCACCTGGCCGGGATAGGCGTTCGTATAGGAGTTCCAGAGTTCCACACCGATGACGTTTGAGAACCCGATCTGATACATTTCGCTGATGCTCCAGGTGGATCGAGGGGCGTTGTAGATGTGCTTGTCCACCTGCAATCGACGGGTAATCTGCCCGACGCTGGTCATGGCCAGTTCGTTGAAATTCGGAAAGCCCTTCTTGACGCCAATGACCCAGGGAATTCCATAAATGTTCGTGGTGTTTGACCCCACGGACCCGGCCTCCTCGGGCAGGGACAGCGGCGGGCTTAAATAAGCGACCGAGTTGCTCCCCTCCTCCACATAACCGATGATGGAAATATTGGTGCCGGGCGCATTGGTGAAAACAGGGCGGAAGACGGAGGGAAAATAATTGGTGTTGGCGGCGTCGCAGATGTTGGCGGCCAGTTGCAGGAGACGATGAACGCTCGGGGTGTAGGCATTGGTGGGGTAAACGGGAATGTTGGTCACGGAAAGGCCCCGTTGGGATTGCAGCAGGTTGTCCGCAACGCTCATGAAAAACTCGACGGGAGTATTCGTGTTGAGGGGCGTGGCGGCGCGCACCGAGGTTCCCACCGCCAGCAGCAGCAGGGCGGCAACGCTGTAAAAATTGATTTTCAAGAAACGGTTCATCGGTGGCCGACCTTGGCTTAATTAATTGTCCGACAGCGTAGGACATTCCCAACCGGGTGTCATGGGAAATAGTTCGGCTGACTTGCTACTGGGCGCATCCCGACACCGCCCCCGATAAAACCGTCCGGGACGCGGCAGGGCCATCTGGCATTGGGGGACGAAGGTAACGAATAGCCCCCTCCGTGCTCGCTGATATCACAATTGCGGTATAGTCGTTTGCTCGAAATTGCAACCCACGGGTTTGCAAAGTGGGGGCAGTGTCGGGATGCGCCCCTTGCTACTTTTTGCCGTTGGGAGGGTGGGCAGAGGACCCTATTGCGAGGGATTGGTTATTAGGAAGGTTATACAGAGGGTGCGCTGGACGAGGTGCGTGGGGACCGGCACCACGCGGGAACTAAAATTCCGCGTGCGAGGTGCAAGCAAACAGAGGAAAATTTATGCCAACATACTCACATCTTCAGGAATTGAAGCGGGCCGAGCAACTGCCCAACCCGCAACGGATCGGTGCCTGTCTTACCTGCCGTTTTTGGGATGCCGAAGGGTCGCGGGATGAGGCCCTGGCTCCGACGGAGGCACTGTGTCTCCAACCGGAATTGAGGAACTTCCAGTTGATCGTCAGCGGCGGGAGCGGTTGCAACCGGTGGGAAAAGCAACCGGGCGTTTCAGCCGAAGCCGAGGCCTACGCCCGGCGCGGCGAGGAATACGCGAGTTCTTGACGATCCCTCCAGCTTACACCGAACGCCCCGGGGAGAGGTAAAGGAACCCCGAGCGTTCCGGTTGCTTCCCCGCCGCCCGTGACGTTGTTTTTTCGCGGATTCTGGCGGTTCAGCCCATTGGAATCATTCTCCGATGATTTTCACGAGTACGCGTTTGCGGCGACGTCCGTCGAATTCGCCGTAGAAAATTTGCTCCCAGGGGCCGAAGTCGAGCTGCCCCTTGGTGATGGCCACCACCACCTCGCGGCCCATGATCTGGCGTTTCATGTGGGCATCGGCGTTGTCTTCGCCCGTTCGGTTATGATGGTATTGGGAGGTCGGCGCGTGCGGCGCCAGTTTTTCCAGCCAGACATCGTAATCGTGGAGCAGCCCGCTTTCATTGTCGTTGATGAACACCGAGGCGGTGATGTGCATGGCGTTGACGAGGCAGAGGCCTTCCTGAACACCACTTTTGTGAACCAGGCCGGCTACCGAGTCGGTGATGTTGAGAAAACCGCGGCGTTGCGGCAGTTCAAACCAGAGTTGTTCCGTAAGTGACTTCATGGCGGAAGCTAACCATGAACGGCGGCGGGCGCGATTTTTATTTCATCGCGATCGGAGGCCGGCAAAGGGCGAGGGTCAAACCGGCCCGTTTCGCGGGCGGAGCAGCTTGGTCACCTCACCGTGTGCGAGAACCACACCGGGATCGCTCTGCAACGCGTCGAAGTAATGTCGGGAGAATCCTTCCCCGCTTTCGGACGGGACGAGCAGGCGACGGGTTTGATTCACCAGGGCGTCAACGCCCGCACTCGTCAACGGCTCCTTTTCAGCCAGCGCTTCATCCATCGCGACGATGAGTTGGGACAGCGGGCGCAACCAGGCAAACCACGGATCATGGGTGAGGAGTTGAAGGAACTGGTTTGGCGACTGGATGGCCCCGAACGTCTTCTCGTAGCCCACGCGCTCCGCATCAACCAACGCCTTGTGCAGATTGAGCAGCGGGTCGCGGAGTTCCTGCAGTTGTTGCTGGATGGTGGTTTTCACTTTCACATCAATGTCAATGTGTCGTACTTCGCGCCCGGAAGCAACCGGGGAGAGGACCGACGAGAGGATTCGACCAGAAGTCCTCGTCCTTGCATGAAGGGACGCTAAGCGAACTCGCCGCAAAAGTGCTCGGGGAACGCAAGGAACGGCTGATGCACGCGAAGTCTGATTCCCACGCTAACGGAGCAATGGAAATTACCCATGCGATTTACCTCAATTTGGTATGACGCTATTTTGCCCGCCCAAACAACCTGACCTGAAATCAAAACTCCAAGGGTGCCGGACAAGCCTACACAGGCTGCACAGGTTCCGCGATGCCTCGGGCCGCCAATTCCAGCAGATCGTCGCGAACAGCATTTTCCAGGTTACCGAGGATCGCCATAATATCCTTCATGGTCGTGATGGTCGTGATGTTCCCAATGATCTCTGCCTTCGCCTCTTCGGCCTTCCCGTTCGACCGGGATAAAGCACCCGGTGGTGGAGAGCAAGGTGATGACCGCCAGTAAACACAGGAGATATCTCATTGGATTCCTTTTCATTTTAATTCGCTCTAAATTTGTTTGGTTTGCGACCGATTGCAGCACCGATTCTGTTGGGGATAAGGCTTTCAGCTTCTGAGCGAGACCGCCACCGGGGGATTCCCCCGATCAACCGTTTCATAAACGACGATTGATCTTGGTCGCCGTTGGGGGGAGGTGGACAAAATTTTGTGTGGCCGGAGATTTCAGAACATCGGCGAGGCAGCGGCACGGGGATGGCACAGCCGTTTATTAACCACGTCGGTTTGGTTGTGACGGGAATCAGCTTGGCCAAACTCGGGAGAGAAAGAAAATACGTTGTTGCTTCGACGACATACCCAGCCGGTTGGACATTGGCATGAGGCGGTTCAGCCCAACCGGTTTTCCACGCGCAACGAATCCGGTGGGATTGGAATCCGGGTTGTTCAACTTGGGCGGGCGAGAGTCAAGCAAGGTCAAGAATTGGTTCTTGGTCGATCGCCGTTGGCGGGGTAAAACTTGGAGTTGGCCCGTCAGGGGCGCTGTATAATATCGTGGAAATTTATCTTGCATATAGGATTTTCCGGTGGCTATACTCGCCCATTCTTGCAGTGAATGCGGTGCGCAGAACGCCGCAGCCACAGTTTTGGATCAAATTTTAATGATGGCCGTATCGCATCCGTTAAATGATCTCCACCGCAGCCGCGGAAGCGGCCCCCCGTCCGATTGATCGAAGTGGCGAGAACTGAAATCAAGAACCAACTCAAGCCTATGCTTAACAAGAAGTCCCTCTTAGGCCTGGCATCTGCGGTTTTGGCCCTGACCACAGGTCCAACAGCCGGCGCGGAGGTGGACTGTGCTTCAAGGGCATCAGCAGCCAAAAAACGCGCGCACGCGTTAAAACACTGCGGGAAAAGAACTCTGGGAACAGCGCAACAACCTCGGTCGTGCTTCGTTAAAAATAGAAACAAAATCAGTAAAGCCATTCGAACATCCCTCATATGAAAAGATCCACTCTCCTCAGTCTGGCAGGTTTCGCCGGGCTTTTTGCCACGCCGATGGTGCGGGCGCAAACGGTCAATTTCCACGCCGCCAACAACGGCGTTTTGCCAGGTTATAACCAGCTTTATACCGGCCAAGGCGCCTATTCCGACCCCGGCAATAATGTTTGGAATGGATTTACCGCAGCCACCTACGCCGGCGGCGGACCCGCCAGCACCCTCTTTTTTGGCGGCAATAATCCATATCCCGCCTCGGGCGGAAGCCCCGGAAATCCCTACGCTGCGTATGGCGCCAATGGAACTGTGTCGAGCAGCGGTCCCACGGTTTGGGGCCAGGGCGGCACCATCGATGCTTCCGGCAATGCCACTGGAGTGGCAGCCGGCAACGCCACCTCCGCCGGAGCTCTCAGCCCAATCGTGTTGCGGATGAATTATGGCTTCGATAACGGCGGTCCGAGTCTGTCAAATCAGGGAACGCCTAAATTCATCTTGTACGAAGCTGCCGTCGTAAACAATGGCGTTACAGGCACCTTCGAGCTCGATAACGTTCCGACAGGCGCTTACACGCTCTATCTTTACGGAGCGAACAAAGGCAACAACCGCGGAGCGGCGTTCACGGTCAGCAGTGGAGCCGCGATAAATGGGCTTGGCGGCACCACCAACAATCCGGCTCATTCGGCCGGAAATTTCGTCTTCGGCGAAAACTATATCGTTTACACCAACGTGGTGCCCGACGTGAATGGCGTGATCAGCGGCACCTGGGGTTCGGTGACTAATCCGATCAGCCATAACGCCGGCGAGGGTGACTTCAACGGCATCCAACTCGTTTCGGGCTATCATCCACCGATCAATCCCTCCCTCGCGTTCACCAGCGGCGTTAAAGTGAAAGTGGATTGGGCGCCGGTTGAAGGCATCCTCCAATCAGCGCCCTCCGTGACCGGGCCATGGACCAGCCTCCCGGCCGCGACCTCGCCCTACACTGTCTTTCTCACGACCTCGGCGCAGTATTATCGCGTCTTGACGAAGCCCTGATTTCAACCACGAAAACTTTGTTCAATCCACACTTGCTTCAATCAATATGAAAAAATCAACCTTGCTCAAATTTGCATCCCTCCTCGGAGCAATCGCCGTCCCGTCAGTGCGGGCGCAGACGGTTAACTTCCATGATGCGCTCAACGGTCAGGGCACCGGCTATGCCACCAGTGGTGCCTTTGGTTTGCTTTATTATGGCCAGGGCGCCTACAAGGACACGGGCAATAATATCTGGAATGGGTTCAG
>JAQGOT010000581.1 GCA_028293465.1 Pedosphaera sp.
CGCGCGCCCAGCAGCGCAGCCAATTCGGTCACGATGCTTTGACAGACAATTGCCGGGTCCCGTTGTCCCTGGAAAATGGCGGCAAATTTCGTCAGGCTGGTTTTCAACCAGTCCTGCGCCGCCTGCGCCGCCTGACGCTCCTGGACCTGGGCCGCCATCTGGTTGAAAACGGAGGCCAGATGGCCCACTTCATCACGTGAGCCCACGGGCACGCGATGCGCGTAGTCTCCGCCGCCGATCTTCGCCGCTCCGTCCTGGAGCGACCGCAGTGGTGCGGTAATGCTTTTTGTGATGACCAGGCCGGTTCCAGCCACCAGCAGGAAACCCAGCAACGTCCCATATAGAATGGTCGAAGACGTAAACTGGACTGTCTTGGCCGCCTGCTTCTGGCGTTCTCCCAGTAATTGACGTTCCTCCTCCTCCATCTCGGAAATCAATTGGTGGACTGCCTCGGTCTGCTTTTGGCCCTCCTGCAGCATGGGCTTAACCAACGGGCTTTTGGCATCGGGGTCGGACTGGCGCAGGTCCATCAGCTTTTGTGAGGTTTCCAGCCGGCTGGAAATCATCGGTTCAAGCCTGTCGAGACGCTGTTGTTGATGGGGATTATCCGCGGTCAGCGTGCGCAACGTCTGCACGTGGTGGCGGATGTCCATGGCGGCGGCCTTAAATGCGTCGTGAAAGGAAGCTTCCATGAGGAATTCAAAACCGCGCGCACTGCTCTGAGCCTCCACCACCGCGGCATACGTGCTTTCCAGCCCCTGCAACACCTCCACCGTATGCGTCACCAAGCGGGCGTCCGCATTGAGTGCCGTGATGTTTCGATAGGAAACCAGGCTGACGGTGACCAACGCCACCAAAGCCAGAGCGAAACCCATGGCTATCTTTTTACCAATGGAAAGGTTCATGAAATCGTCGGTGACAACCGGAAGGGGAAGAGAGCAATTCTCAACAAGCCGTCGCTGGCCACAAACCCAAACGGAAATTCAGCTATGGCCAGCCTGCGGCGGGGAAGGCCGGAGGCAGGTTCCGCCGCGCTCGGAACCGAAAAGAGAAATGTCCAACGGGCAATTGTTCCATGCAGAGCCTGAGGCAGCAAACCACAGTCCTCCGCCAATTCCTCGGCGGACAGCACCCGAAAATTTTTCCCAAACATTACCCTCAAAGGGAAAGCGATTCTGCGCGTATGTCAAGCGTGCCGTGTCCTACACCGCCCATTTGTCCCTCCGGAGTGAATACCTGGTCGTCAACCATCGGTGTGGGCACCGGCGCATTCACGGTCATTTCGGTGGCGAGGAGCTGGCACAAAACCGTCCGCAGCTCCTCGGCGGCGAAAGGCTTCTTCAAAAATGCTTGCACGCCCAGTTGCCCCGCCTTGGTGAGCACCGATTCAGAACCGAGTCCGCTCATGCCGATAATTTTGAGGGCGGGATCGATTCGGCGCAGGGCCTGGATGGTTTCCGGGCCATTCATGACGGGCATCATCATGTCGGTCACCACCACCTTGATCTCCGCTCGATGCCGCTCATAAATCGCCACCCCCTCCGCGCCGTGCTTGGCGGTGAGCACCGAATAATTGAAGGATTCCAGCAACAGCTTCGTTACTTCCAAAACGGCAAACTCATCGTCGATCACGAGAATCACCTCGCCGTGCCCCATGGACGACTCGGCTGGGTTTTCCTCACCTGACGACGTTTCCGGCGGCTGGCTGGTGGCGGGCAGGAAAATCCTGAACACCGATCCGTGCCCAACCTCGCTGGTCACCTCCACGAACCCGCCGTGGGTTTTGACAATTCCCATCACCGTGGAAAGGCCCAAGCCCGTTCCCCGGCCGGCTTCCTTGGTGGTAAAAAAGGGTTCGAAAATTTTGCCCAGTATTTCCGGGTCCATGCCTGAACCGGTGTCGCCGGCGGTCAGGAGCACGTACGAGCCTGGAACTTGCGACTGGCCGTGCAGGCTTGTTTCCTCGAGGATGACATTGCTCGCTTCAATCCGGAGGCAACCGCCATTTGGCATCGCATCGCGGGCGTTCAAGCACAAGTTCAGCAAGACCTGGTGCAGTTGCGTGGCATTGCCCCTGACCGGCCAAAGGTGCGGCGCCGCTTTGCTTTGAATTTGAATGGAACGGGGAAAGGTGTCCTCGGCGAGTTTGACCATCTCATCGACCAGGTGCCGAAGCTGCAGCGGCGCATGTTCGCCCCCCACACCGCGGGCGAAGGAAAGGATCTGTTTGACCATATCAACACTGCGCCGGGCGCTGGTTTGCGCCAAGGCCAACAGCCTTTTGCTGTCCTCCGTAACCAGTTCGTCGCGGATAAAACTGAACGCCATCAAGACAGGGGTCAGGGCATTATTCAGATCATGGGCAATGCCGCCGGCCAGCGCGCCAATGCTCTCCATCCGTTGTGTGCGCAGCAACTGGGCCTGGATTTGCTTCTTTTCGGTGATGTCGGTGTTGATGATCAGGATGGATTTGGGTTCACCGCGCTGGTCGCGCATCAATGTCCACCGGCTTTCGACAATGATTTTCTTCTGATCCTTGGTCACCTGATGCAGTTCCCCCTGCCACCCACCCCCCCGGATCAGGCTTTTCAGGGCCGCGGACGGACTGGTTAAATCGCCTTGAAAAAGCAGGTCATCCGCGATGCGACCCAACGCTTCCTCGGCGCTCCAACCATACAGGCGTTCAGCGCTTTTGTTCCAATAGAGAATGCGTTGATTCAGGTCATTCAAACAAATGGCATCCTGCGCGCAATCCAGCAGTGCCGCTTGGGCCCGAACCTGCTCCTCCGCCTGCTGCCGCTGCCTCGCGTCTTCCGCTTCGGCCAACGCCCGCCGAATCGCCGGCACCAACCGGCTGGGCCGGTCCTTGATGACGTAATCGGTGGCTCCTTGCTTCAGGGATTCGATGGCCCGCTCCTCCCCAATGGTCCCCGAAACAAAAATGAACGGGATTTCCGGACACTTTTTACGCGCCAGTTTCAAGGCAGACAACCCATCGAAAGTGGGCAGTGAGTAGTCCGACACGATCAACTCGAACCGACCCTGTTCCAAAGCCGCTTCGAACTCCGGCTGTGTTTTCACCCGGGTGAGCGCGCAATCCAGGTTTTCCGCTTTCAAGATCCGCTCCAGCATTTCGGCGTCGAGCGGGTCGTCTTCAAGATGGAGCAACTGCAAAGGTTTTTTCACTAAATTTTTTATAATAACAATTAGGCCCTTCTCACTGCCGGCGACCGGTCGGTCATCCAAGCGCGCGCACAACAAAGGTCCATCTAGTATACGTATGAAAAACACCAGATCTTTCAAAAATCTTTCGCGCGTGTCCTGGCAATCAACGCAATCCCTTGTGCTGCGGCGTCTTGGGAGTGAAGAAAACCTGCGATCTATCTTGCTCTGACCCTCTGTGCAATCGGCTTTGAAGCCATGCCTCCCCAGTTCATGCCTTGGTTCTCCTGAGCGGCGCAGGATTCATGGCAGTGACCAAGTTGAATCGTCCATGCAGATGATATGTCCTGAATTCCGAGAAAAAACCCCTCCCGAGTCCGGGCTCATCAGTTTGGACGATTGCAAGCATCCTGCCAGAGACTTAAACTCAAACCATTGAAAACGATGAACCTTGCGCGATCACCGCGACTCCGGGAAGCGCTTGCCCTCGTGACCATCCTGGCCGCGGCGTCTTTGGGGTGTATGGCGGCTGAGAAGGCGACCCGGCCGAACATTGTGCTGGTGCTGGCCGATGACCTCGGGTTTTCAGATCTTGGCTGTTTCGGTTCGGAAATGCCCACGCCGAACCTGGACCGGATGGCTGCGAGCGGCCTGCGGATGTCCCAGTTTTACACCACTCCCCGTTGTTGCCCGACGCGGGCGGCGTTGCTGACCGGGTTGTATCCGCAACAGGCCGGCATTGGCAACATGATGGAGGATCGGGGGATACCCGGCTATCGCGGGGAGATCAACCGGAACTGCCTGACCGTGGCCGAGGAATTGCGCCGGGCGGATTACCACACCCTGATGGCAGGTAAATGGCACGTCTGCCACATCCGGTTCGACGGTAAAAAGCAGATAAATTACGAATCCGACGAGCCGTTCTGGGACCACAAGCAGGGGTGGCCGCTGCAGCGCGGTTTCGAGGAATATTGGGGCACAATTCATGGGGTCAACAGTTATTATGACCCTTTCTCACTGGTGGAAGGCAACCTCCCCACCCGGCCTGCAACCACGAATTTTTATTATACGGATGCCATTACCGATAAGGCCGTGGCTGATATCGACCGCTACGCCCATGCAGACAAGCCGTTCTTTCTCTATGTAGCCTACACCGCGCCACATTGGCCGTTGCAAGCGCCGGAAGCGGACATCGCAAAGTATCGGCAACGCTACCTCGCGGGCTGGGACACCATCCGCACCAATCGCTACAAACGGCAACTGGAGTTGGGGCTCATCGACAAGACCTGGCCGTTGACGCCACGGGATCCGCGTGTGCCGCCGTGGAGCGAGGTGCGCGACAAGGAATGGGAGGCGAATCGAATGGCCACCTACGCTGCCATGGTCGAGCACCTGGACCGGGGTGTGGGACGCATTCGCGATCAGCTGCGTGAACGGGGCATTGAGCAGAACACCCTGCTTATTTTTCTTTCAGACAACGGTGGTTGCGCCGAAGCCGTGGACCCCGGCTGGTATGATGTTCCGAGCCGGACACGCGATGATCGGCGCATCCAGGCGGGCGTCAGCGATCATTCGGTTTTTGCCGGGCCAGACACGGTCTGGCAGAGCTACGGCCTACCTTGGGCGAACGTCAGCGACACGCCCTTCCTGTTATATAAGCATTTCACCCATGAAGGCGGCATTGCGACGCCTTTCATCGCTCAATGGCCCGCCGTGATTCAAAATACCGGCAGCATCTCAGCCCAACTCGGCCACGTGACCGACATCATGGCCACGTTTGTTGACATCGCAAAGGCCCATCATCCGCAGAACCTGGATGGGCATCCGGTGCCGGCCTTGGAAGGCGAAAGCTTGCTCCCGATCCTGGCGGGTAAAACCCGCCCCCACCCGGCTCCGGTTTTTTGGGAGCATGAGGGAAATCGCGCGGTCCGGCTGGCCCAATGGAAGCTGGTGGCCCGCCATGGTCATAATTGGGAGCTTTACGACCTTCAGGCTGACCGAACGGAGCTCAACAACCTCGCCGCCAGCCACCCGGAGAAGGTGAAGGAAATGTCGGCGCTTTACGATGCCTGGGCCAAGCGATGCAACGTCGTTCCACCGGAGCAACTCCCGCGCGAACTGCCGGTCAGTCCCGTTGAAGACAGTACCAACCAGCCGAAGCCGCCCGCCGGAACGCCGGGTGCTTGAGCCCACCGTCGGAACGTCTCCCCTTGGAAGGCCGGGTTCCAAGCGCGGCTTGGATTAAATTTCGCCCTGCCCCCTGCTTTTGCAGGCTGAGATGGCCCCGATTTGCTCAAATGTTCCCTATCTGATGAACACGCTGGTTGGAATCGTCGAGGAGGAGGAGGTGTTCCGGACCATGCTTGTTAAATTGGTGAACGCACGCGCGGGTTAAAATGCAGAAGCTGCCTGCGCGCAAGCCCGAGTTGATCCTCATGGATCTGAACCTGCCGCAGATGCCCGGCACGGAATGCATTCGGCGGCTGAAGGAATTGCTTCCCGCGACCCGGTTCATCGTGCTGACCGTGCATAAGGACAGCGAACACATCTTTCGTGCTCTCAAAGCCGGCGCCAGCGGCCAACCGATAATAAGGATACTTCGGGAATTTAGCGTAGATACCGCTTCCGCCCGCCGATGTCGTAATACCATCGGGAACTTCATTTTGCGGTGGGGTTTGATCGAATTCGGTGCGGAATCTGTGCGGAGATTCCCAGAATCGTCAGTCAATCTCCTCAGTAAAGTTGGTGCCCACGACAGGACTTGAAGGACTGCGCGTTTCCTCCGGAATTCGAAGGATTTGCGCAGCCTCCCCCCAAAGTGCCCTGAAAGTGCCTTTGTGGCCTTTTCCGGCAACCGGTAACGAAGGCACTGGCAACGGAA
>JAQGOT010000585.1 GCA_028293465.1 Pedosphaera sp.
ATTGCCGATGTCAATGTTGTTGTTGCCCGTGATAATGGAGCTGCCCGCGCCCATCCCGATGGCAATGTTGCCGGCGCCCGTCGTGAGGTTTATAGACGCGTCACGGCCCACGGCGGTGTTGTTGCTGCCGCTCGTGTTGGAAAGAAGCGCATTGAAACCGTTGGCGGTGTTGTAAGAGCCGTTCCGGTTGTTGAACAGCGCCTGATACCCGTTGGCCGTATTGTAGTTGCCATTCGTGTTTTGGAACAGCGTCGCATAGCCATTCGCGACGTTGCCGAAGCCGCTCGTGTTCTGGTACAGCGCCGTATAGCCATTCGCGACGTTGCCGTAGCCGCTCGTGTTAAAGGCCAGGGCGAAGCTCCCATAAGCGGAGTTGCCGGAACCATCGGTGTTGCTCGAAAGCGCCTGATAGCCGTCAGCCGTGTTGGCACTGCCAAACGTGTTGCTGGAAAGCGCCTGAACACCAACGGCCGTGTTTTCGGATCCACTGGTCGTGGAATTGCCCGCTGGGCCGACAAAGAAATTTGCACTGCCGCCGTTGGCATTGCCGATGCTGGCCAGCGACGAGCCCGCCACGCTCAGCGCCTGAATCGCATACGGGGTGGCCGTCAGATTTTGGGGCGGGCTCAGCGCCGCTGACCCGTGCGCGCCGTCATTGAACCAAATCCGCAATTGCAGGTTTGTCTGGGCGAAGACCGCCGCGCTCAGGGCCATCATGTTCGCCACCGTGGTATTGCCCAAAACCGCGGTGAACAGCCCGTTGGTCACGCTCACGCTCACAGCGGCGCTGGGTTCACTGCCGTTGGAGCTCGAGCCGTCGTTGCTCCAGTAAGTCAGGTAAGTGGTGACGTCCGGCGGGGGCGCGATCGTCACGGTTGGCGTGCTCGTGTAACCCGAGCCGGCGTTGTTGACGCCGATGGCCGTTACCACCCCGTTGGATAGGGTGGCCGTGGCAGCTGCGCCCGAACCTCCGCCGCCGGAAAACGTCACCCCAGGCGGCGAGATATAACCGTTACCTCCCTGGTTGACGGTGCAACTGGTCACGAAGCTGCCAGTAAGGTGGGCCGTCCCAGTGGCCTGGTGGTTGGCGTTGGTGCTGGTGACCAGGGCGAACTTGAACAGCCCCGTGCCGTTGAAGTTCGAGCCGTTATTCGAGACCTGCCCCTGATACGTGACCATGGTGTTTTGCGCGGAGGCGCAAAGACAGAAAGCCGAAACGAGCAGGAAAACCCCGGTCCACTGCGGGAAAATTGCGCGCGGACAATTACCTTTTTGGCACAGTTTCATTTTCATCGTTGGTTTGAGTTTTATGATTCATGATGTTGGCCTTTCAGGTTAGTTGTGAATTGACGGTCAAAGTGAAAGTCGAGTCTTGGCCGCTGACGCGACCTTTGGCATGACCAAGGGATTCCGTGGGTTGCCGCAGCCGACGCACAGCATAATGTTTCCACACTGACTTCCTTGATCCGGAGGAAAACGTTACCAGAAAAGTGAATAAATCCTCAGGACTGACCTCAGTTAGCGACGCGCGGGAGAAAATGTCAAGGAAAAAACCGTTGGAAAAGCGACAGAACGGACTCCAGTCACTCGCTAATGGTCCAGAACGCATCATTCCTGCGGCTTGTCAGTCCGGTGTAAGCAAAGCGGTGCGTGCAGACGAATTATTTCAGCAACGCCCGCGCCGGACTTGATCTGAAGAATCGCTGGCAATAGAGTGGGCAAGCTCTTGGTGCCTATGAAATCACCTGACCGGATCGTAGTTGGCATTGGCTGGTATACACCCGACCAGTATTCCTCATTGAAGGCCTTCGCGGCGGATCCGGAGATCCTCGATGATAATCACGAGCAGTGGCTTATCGGCGCCGAAAAGCTTTTTCGCGAACTGGGCGCACAGGACGGGATGCGGCCCGTGCGAATATCCGTGGATGTGCAGGAGTTGTTGAACTGGTGTCGCAAGATGGGCAACCCGCTAGATGCTTCATCCCGGGCTCAGTTCATCGCAGAGAAAGTTCGGATCATGTCACTTTCGGAGGATGATCGCTGACCAGACGGCAATTCCACGGGGATGTACTCTGTAATTGCGTGCGGGTCGCCCAGGCCCGGTTTAGTCCAAATCAACTCAGCCATCGGGACATCCGCTTCTTGGCCCATTTGTGGGAGACCACCCGCCCTTCCTCAATGCCGCTCTCACTGCGGGCGATACCTTCCAGAACGGCCAGTTTTTCGTTCAACTCCTCGTAAGAGGCGACGTCCACCAGATAAGCGGCAGGACGTCCGTGCTGGGTGATAAGAATTGGATCGCGGTCCTCTGCCAGCGCCGAGATGATTTCCCTTGTCCGCCGTTTGAGAGTCGTCACAGGTTCTGTCTTCATCAAGCCCTACTTTAGCGCCACATTTTGTGATTGCGAGAACGGCGTGGTCGTTGGAGATTTTAATTATGCCGGATGATAAACAACAGATTCGCGACCTCATCGCCACCTGGTTGCGCGCCACCGCCGCCGGGGACCTGCCGCAAATACTCAAACTGATGGCCGAGGACGTCGTCTTCCTGCTCCCGGGCCAGCCACCGATGAGGGGACGAGATGCATTCGCCGCCGGCTTCGCCGCCGCTTCCCAGCGCGTTCGCATCGAGGGAACCTCGGACGTCCAGGAGATCGAAATTGCCGGGGATTGGGCCTACTGTTGGAACCGCCTGACGGTGAAGGTGACACCGGTATCGGGAGGTTCGCCCCAGCTCCGCACCGGCTACACCCTCACCATCCTGCGCAAACAGCCGGACGGCAACTGGGTCGTCGCCCGCGACGCCAACATGCTGACTGCGGAGGCTTCGCCTTCGGCGTGAGCGGTATTTGCAATCCGTGTTCTGATAACCTGAATAATGCGGAAGTTTGCGTAAAGACTGAGGCCCGATAGTCTGCTACCGCAGCCCGAACGCGCTGGACCGTCCCTGACCAGGTTGATATGCAAACATCAGAGGCAAGAAAGATTCTTGGCGAGACCCTCACGCGCTTCAAGGAACGCCCTTATCGGCCATGGCATTGGAAAAATGATTCGCCGCCGGTGGACAAACCCTGGTTCCTTCAAGCCCCTTTCACCGTCTGGCCCATGGCATACAAATCCGAATATAACCGGTCGAACGCATAAGCTCCCAATTCCAAGCCTTGCTCGATGAAGTAACGTCGGCCCGGGTCGTCCCAGTGCGGTTCGATGACCGCGAAAAATTCCTCCGCGTGCCGCTCGTCAATCTGCGCGTGCAGGGCGTAGTGGACCAGTTCCTCCTGCCGCACCCACCTCCGCTGCACGACGGCTTGGCCGATCGTCGCGGAGATGCCCGCAAAGGCATATTCGATAATCCCCATGCAGGCCACCCCTACCTCCAATTCGTCCAGCACGCAGGCGCTGGTAAGGACGCTGTTGAACGCGCGCAAAGCCGGACTCGGCGCGCCGGCTTCGATTTTTTCCGGCTCGCTGCCGATGCTCCGCAGGAAGCGTTGGAAGGTGGTGTGATGGAAAAGGTCTTCGCTAAACTCGCCGTGTTCCTCGACCAGGTTGTGCAAAATATCGAGGCGGGCTTTTGGCGTTGGAATGCGGCCCACCAGCGCCGCCATGGGGCGTGGAAAGAACGTCACCGCAAAGAAAAACTGCTCCTGGCTCCGCCGGAAACTTTCCAGGGTCATGGAACCATCCTGAAGGGCTTGCAGATACGGATTGCGCCGGATGCCCGATTGCTCAAGGACGTGGGCGGCGCAGGCGCTCACGCGAGCCGCGCGGGGTGCTTCAGGTGTTTTCATATCTCAGCGCTATTGATATTCCAGGAGCCGGTCGTAAGTCCAGCCCCATAGACAGTCGCCGGAGCTGCCAGAACTTCCATGTCCGGCAACGCTTCGCGAAGCTCTTGCGCGTCCGCCTTGGCTGCGGCCACGAACAAGGCTGGCAATCCCAAACATGCCACCTGACCCAATGCGACGCGGATCAACTCCGCCCCGGCGGCAACGTCACGGTAGGCAAAGCACGAAAGGTGTGCGCTGAGCAATTCCGAGCCGTCCCCTACGATCAGCCGCTTGGCCTTGCGGGTATCTTCCAACATGCCACACGCGGAACCGCTCGGGTTCATGAGCCACACGGGCGTGATTAAGGAGCGTTTCTGCGCCTGGCCTGCGGGACAGGCGTAGCGGCCCAGACTTAAACTTCGATAACAGGCCAAGCCAGCTTCTTGTGTCGTCTGAAAGTGACCGGAACTATATTTTGCGCATGCGTCACTGACGGAAATGCGAAAGACGATAATCTGGCCCACCTCCCGGAAAACCGGAATGCCGCAACGCCCGGTGTAGGCATCGGGGGTCTGTGCGGTCCCGTTCATGATCACGCCGAATCCCGCTTCAACCCTCGGTCGGAGCCAGACTTCCGCTGCTCGCGCCAGGCGCAGCAGGACCGTTCCACCACGGGCGTCCGCGGCGATCTTGAGGTCGCCGATATAGGCCACCGCGCGTTCCGCTCCATCCGGCATCCACAACCGCCGCACGGACGTTCCCAACACCCCGGCGACGCGGCCTTGATGCTCGGCAATGAAACAGGTCCCGTCCCCCACGGCTCGAAAAAATAATGTGTAATCCTCGCCGTGGGTGATGCGGAAAAATTTCCCCGGTCCCAAGGGGTAGATGAAAGGGGCCTCGAACTCCGCCAGTGCCTGCGCCAACACGGGAGGGATCGAGTCTGAAATGGCGTGCAGCTTCATTTCTTTCTCCCCAAATGAAGCCCGCGATAAAAGAAACTCCGGTCGCGATTGTGCAACGCACGGGCGGCACCGTCCTGCCATTCAAACCGCTCACCCAGCGTCCGATGTCCAGGCTCGAGTTGAGCTGCCGAATGAGCGTCCAGCCCCCGGGACGCAATGCCTTCCAGGCAAGTTCAAGGGTGGACTTCGCCTCCTCGGGAGCAAGCCAGTCCAGGATATTCGAAAGATGGACGAAATCAAACGCCTCCGACCGGCCTTGCAGCGCGTCGGCCATGCTGGTGACGGTCCATGAAATTTCGGGCGGGCGGGCGGACGCGGACGCTCTCAGCCAAGGATACTCAACTTCCGGCGGGAAGCATCCTTGCAACAATTGCCACAAATAGGGGTTGTCCGCCGCCGGCAGCGTGCCCAAGGCATGGCGTGTGCGGCGGGCAAAGTGCCGCGCGAAGGGCTCACAGCGGTTTCTCGTGGCTGCCTCGCCGAATAATCCCACCAGGTTCGGCAGGCTCATCACGGAGTCGAAAGCGGCGTCAAGAGTACGGCCCAAATGCGTCGCCGGATCAGCCCTTCGCGATTGTTCCGCCGGGTCGTGGAGTTGCAGCAAAGCCATGAGTTCATCGGCTGCGTCACCGAGGGCCTCGCGCAACTTTAAGAATAGGCCTTCATAACGTCCGGCGTGGTCTGGCCCCGCTTCCGCCACCAGGTCGAGGGAGCCCAGTGCGTCCAGCGGCAGATCCAAGGCTTGCAGTTCGCGGATCAGGCGCGCCCGACGTTCAATCGCCGGCAGCGAAGCATGGCCGAGAATCGCAAGCCGTTCAGTCGTCCCGGCGGTGGCCAGCAATCGAAGCTTCAAGCGCGCCAGCGCAATCTGCGCCGGGTTCGGATCAACCAGATGCAAACGAGCAACCTGCGGCACGACGGCCAGCGCCGCTGCCGTACATCCGCCCGAGGCAACCAGGAGCGCCTCGGCCCCCTCATCCAATTGTTCCACTACCATTTGATCCAGGATGGCGTCCTCCCGCACTTGCGCGAAAGCGACTGGTCGGCGGGCGAGTCCGAGAATCCAGGGGGCGGGCTTTGTTTCCATGTTAGCGTTGAAGCACGTCGGCGCCTACCTTCATTTCCGGTGATCCTACGGCTCTCCTCCCGGCTTTCAAGAATGTTCTCCGCAGCGCCAGGAACAACAGCAGCGCGGCGAGAACATCCACTGCATAGTGGTGCCGCAGGTAAATGGTCGAAACCATCAGGCCCAGCGATGGGATCGCCATCAGCCAAAACCGTCGTCGCACGTGACGCCAATCATGGTCGAGCAGGATACAGGTGACCAGCACATGCAAGCTGGGGAAAGTGTCGTAGCGCGACGAGCCGGCAACGACTATCTCCGCAATCCCTCGCGAGATGGCTCCGCCCGGGAGCGGCCTCTGGAACAGTTCCGGGTAAGCGAATGCGGGTCCGATGGCCGGAACCAGAAGGTATCCGGCAAAGCCAATGGCGAAGCCCGTGAACAGATAGGCGCTCAACCGTTGGCTGGCGACGTTGGGAACCAGCGCCGCGTGCGTCACCGCCACGAACAGATAGAGGTGGTACGTCAGATAGCACAGGCTCATCAGGTCGGTAAGCCACGCCGTGGCTGCCCGCTCGCAAAAAATCGCGGGGGTTTGGCCAAACATCGCTTCATCAATTGCTAATAACGCCCCGTCGCGCAGCTTTGTTCCCAGAGCGGGAGTGATGCGAGCAGCCGCGCAGTAAAACCAAGCCACAAACGCAAAGGCGGCCAGCAAGCGAATGCTCTGACTGAGCCGATTGGTTCGGTCACGAAACGCAAGTATCACCGAAACATACAGGCTTGATCCCGCCATTACCTCGAGGAGCACAGGCGTTGATCGGTTGCCCATCACCGCCAGGGCGAGCGCCGTACCAATGCCAAGCGCGGTCAGCGCTGCTTCGTGTGCGGCAAGGGGGTGCCGATGCGGAATCGAGAGGCCAACTCCATCATCCACGCAGCTTGGCTTTCCCCAGCGGGCTGCGGCGCAGGCTCTTGACCACGAACTCGCACACAAACGCGAAATAAGAGCGGATAAACGGAGCGCCGCGAGCCGTCAGATCGTCGCGCAATTTCTGGTGCAGTTGCGGAAGATTGTACCAGGGAACGCCGGGGTAAAGATGATGTTCCAGGTGGTAGTTTTCGTTGCACATGAAGAACGCCGTCACCGGGTTGGTGAGGATTGATCGCGTCCCGAGCACCGGGTCCGACTGGTGTTCCAGGAAGGTGTGTTGGCTCATCCCGCGAATGTTAACCAGCGTGTTGATGACGAGCATTGGAATCACCCAACCATGGAGCAGCAAAAGCCAGGGGAACAACAAAATCGCGCCGGCCACCAGGAGGGTAAGCAGGCAGACCTCGAAAAGAATCCAGCGTCGAGCCGAAGCGGTTCCCTGCCGATAACCGAGAATCGGAATCGCCACGATGTAAGCCGGGTAGCCGATGATGAGCCGCCCCCAGTGCATCGCGAACTCCAGCCAGGTCCAGTGGGTGTAATTGGCGTAGTGATCAGGGTCTCCTTCCTGCCCCAGGTGATGGTGATGTTTCAGGTGCAGCACCTTGTAGGCGGAATAATTTTGCAGCACCGGTTGGGCGCAGGCGATGCTCAACGCGCGATTCCACCAGGCCCGATGGGACAACGTCCCGTGAACTCCCTCATGGGTGAACAGGCTGATGCCGTGCAGTGAGGCGGCAGCGAGCAGGTATAGAGGAAGGTTCACCACGTAGACCCACGCGCTGCCGTGAAATTCTTGCGCCAGCAAAAACGCCGCGCCCGCCGTCGCTGAATAAAGGAATAGAAAAATGACCAGCCGCGCATAATGTCGGGGTTCGACATGATGCAGCGCCTCTATCAGACTGGGGTCAAGATACACCCTCTCGCCCAAGCCGGGCGCTGTGCTTTGGGAAGATGTTTGATGAGCGACTTCCTTCTTCGGCATTATTAGCATCATACCTTTGAATACCCTCGCCGCAAGCAAAAGCTTGAAGCGCGGTCAGCGGCAGCGCAACCCAGCGCTGGATTTTTCCATTGCTGCCCTCTGGATTTTGGCGAACAATCGCTCGCATGGACGCCTCGACCTCGCCACTTTCGAGCCGCCGCCTGACGCTGTCTGCGGGCGGTGCGGTTCTGTTTTCCGGCAGCTAGGATCACCCGCATGAGCAATCCCAATTCTCCCGACGACGAAGCGTTGCAAGCCTTGCGCGAGGCGCTCCGTTCCTCGCCCGACAACCTCCCCTTGCGCCAACATCTGGCCGACACCCTGCTCGGTCGTGGACGGGCAGAGGAAGCGGAA
>JAQGOT010000486.1 GCA_028293465.1 Pedosphaera sp.
CGGTGAGGTAGGGCGTGAGATATATATCCGCCGCGCCGATGAAGCGCATCAATTCTTCGAGCTCGACGAAACGATTGAAGAACACGACATGTTTCTGCACGCCGAGGTCCTTGGCCAGGCGCTCCAGGCTCAAGCGGTAGGCTTCACCCTCGTTGCGGAGCAAATTCGGATGGGTCTGTCCCAGCACGATGTAAACGATGTTGGGGAATTCCTGGATGATGTCCGGCAACGCCCGCAGGGCAAACTCGATGCCTTTGTTGGGCGAGAGCAGACCGAAGGTGAGCAACACCTGCCGGCCCACGACGCCGAATTCGTCCTTGAAATAATTCGGGTCGGCGAACGGCATGTCCGGAATGCCATGCGGGATGAGATCGATTTTGGCCGTCGGCACCTGATTGACCTCGATGAGCAATTCGCGGCCGCGTTCGGTCATCACCACGAGCCGGGTCGAGATCCGGGTCAACTCGCGCATCACGCGCCGCTGCTCCTCGTTGGGCTCGCGCAAAACCGTGTGCAGCGTGGTGACGATGGGCATGCGCAGTTCGCGCAACAAGGCCAGCAGATGGCTGCCCGCCGGCCCGCCGTAAATGCCGAACTCATGCTGCACGCAGACCACGTCCACGTCCGTCATGTTCAGGAAATCGGCGGCGCGCAGATACGACGGCAGGTCCTGCTCGGCGATCTCGAAGCGGACCTCGGCGGGATAATCGTAACCATCGGCGAGATCATTGACCGGAACGACGAGGCAGCCCAGCTTGGGGAATTCCGCCGCCACGGCGCAGCGCAAGTCGGTGGTGAAGGTGGCGATGCCGCATTTTCTTGGGAGATAATCACCGAGAAAGGCGACCTTGTGAATGGCAGATGTAGGCTGCATAAATCAGTGTGCCAATGGCACGGGCAAACCAGCCGATGCGAACTGCGTTTATTGTGGGCTACGCGAGGGGTTTCACCAAGAACCATTTCCCTTATCTGACGTCAATTCCGGGGGTAGCCACGGAATTACCATCGACTGTTTGGGGTTGCTTTGTGGCCGAAGTGTGCAGCGTGAAATAATTTGGAGATCGATGGTTCGTTAGGCGCCCAAACGGCTGGCCTTTTGATTCTTTCCATACTCTTGGCCGGGGATTACCATGCGACCATGAAAAAACCAACCAAGGGTGATGAATTGACGATCAAGTATAACGGTAGCACCCTCAAGGCGATCTGTTTTGAAGTGACAGATGTCCCGAAGCGCGGCCCCGATGCGGCGAAATTTGCGATTATTTCAAAGGAACGGTTCAAAAATGGCGGGCAAGCTTTTTTCGTCAATGGCAGTGAGGAAGTGGGAATCACCGTCGAGAGCGTCACCAGCATGCCGGATAAGCGCGCGGATCGCGTTTCGTTTTACGGGCTGTTTGTGGGCAATTAGGGTGCGTTTCTGTTGTGCGAATTGCCTTTGCCGTGGAGTTTAATCATGGCCTGCGCCTCATCGGCACCGCCGGAGAAGCCGCTGAACAAATCCAACGGATAAATGAGCGGACGTGTCGCCGCATGCCCCATCAGGGAAGCACCATCACGCGATAAAAGCGATGACTCAGGCTGAGGGGCTCGGCGTAGATTGCGTTTGAACTGGTGGCGGTGACTGTCGGTGCAAGGTCATTCCAACTGGCATCGGAAAGGTTGGTCTTGGATTGGACGCGATAGGTGAGGTTGGACACGGCGGACCATTTAACGGTGACATTCGCGCCAGCCTTCAAAATTTCGGTGATCACCGGTGGTGGCACGCCGGCCGCGCTGATGCCGAGATTATCCATGGCCCACGATTCATCACTGAGATCTTGAATGCCTGCGCCTTCGATTTGGAATGTCAGCACGGCGGTCGAGTTGGTGTGCGGCAGTCCTTGGAAACGGGAATCCACCCCGAAATCATAGGCGCTGTCCGTGTAATAACTGCCCGGCCCGGTAAAGCCGAGGTCCACGTGACGGGCCAGTTCCCCGCCCGGCGGCGCGACGTAACTTTGGACCTGGCTCAGCGTCGCATTGGCGAACGATTCCCGGAAGATGAGGTTCCCATCCAGCGTGATGGCGAGAAAATCGCCGCTGGGAAACGTGCCGGTGCCGTCCAGCGAATCGATGGCCGCGAACAACATCGCGAGGGTGAGGGTTCGATGCGGAGGCAGGTTGCTGAGCGTCAGCGTGACGAGGTTGGCCGTGGCACTGCGCAGAAAGAAGTTGCCGAACTGGTTGCCTGCAGGCCCCAAACCGCCGTAGCCCTGAACGCCGGTCAAGAGCGCGGTGCCTGGTTGAATCTCCGCCGGCAACGCGCCATCAAAGTTGTTGGTGAACACGACCGAAGTCTGCGCGCCGCTGCCGGCGACACCGGCCGCGAGGCACAGAAGCGCGGCCAAATGGGTAAGTCTCCTGTGCATGGACCAATCCATGACACATCTCCTCGGCCCGGGGCAAGGTAAATCCCCGGATTAAGGGGAAGAGACAAATGTGGCGTCAGAGGCCGTGACAGCTTATGGCCGCCTCAGCACGGCTCGCGGCCGGTTCAATTCTCCGGCCGCGTCGCCTGCGCTCATTTGTGCAGTGCCTGCTACATTTTCTTGACGACGGCAACGAGCTGATCGAGGGCGGTTCCCCAACCTTGGTGGAAACCCATCTCCGCATGTTGCTTGCGAGTCGCTTCGTCTTTGTGGATGGCGATGGCGGTGTACTTGGTTCCTGCCCCATGAGGTTCAAGTGTGATGACCGCCGTAAAAAAAGGATTCTGGGACGGCCGGTAGCCGGGTAGGAGCGCGTCGGTCCAGACGAGTTTTTCGTGTTTCACAACTTCGAGGTAGCAGCCGATATTTGGGTGCTCCTGTCCTTCCGGCGACCGCATGACGGTGCGGAAGATGCCGCCGGGGCGCAGGTCAATTTCACAATCGATGGTGGTCCACGGGGCGGGAGTGAACCATTTTTTGATATGTTCGGGAGTGGTCCACGCGGCCTAGACGAGTTCCCGCGGAACATCGACGATGCGTTCCAGCACGAGGTCGAGCCGGGGGTCGGGTTGAGGATAGTTTGGGTTGGTCATGGTTTTTTGTCCTTCAGTTCTTTGAGGTAATTGTCCAATTGATCTAGGCGGCGCTCCCAGCTCGTGCGTTGCGTCGCCATCCAGCGTTCCGCCGCTTGCAGCGGCTGCGGTGCGAGTTGATAGGTTCGCACGCGGCCCGTCTTTCGGGAACGAACCAATCCGCGGCCCTCCAGCACTTTTAAATGCTGCATGAAGGAGGGCAGCGCCATCTTGAACGGTTGCGCCAATTCACTCACCGGAGCGGGGCCACCGCTCAGCCGTTCAAGAACCGCCCGCCGGGTCGAGTCGCCCAAGGCTTGGAAGACATGGTCGAGCCGGACTGATTGGTTAGGCATGTGCCTAACTATGTAAGAAGCAGAGAGGCGGGTCAACATTTAAGTTCAAGGTGGTCGTGATTGCGGGGAGCGCCAGATCATCGTTTGGCGCTGGCGGGACGGGAGTTGTGCGCGGGAAGGAATGCCGCGAATCTGGCGGCAGGGGCAACCATCTGTTGACAGCTTCGTCGCCTATTTCCATGATTCTCCCGCCAAAGATGCCGAAGTAAGCCATGACAACTTATATTGCGATGCTGCGCGGGATTAATGTTAGCGGGCACAAGCTCATCAAGATGGAGCAGCTCCGCACCGCGTTCGAGGCGCTGGGGTTCAGAGACGTCACGACCTA
>JAQGOT010000612.1 GCA_028293465.1 Pedosphaera sp.
CGGTTGGACCCGTTCACTGATGGGACGCTTGATCAATGCTTGGTGGAGAAGATGACGCCGCTGGCCTGGAGTCCGTTGGCGCAGGGAACACTGGGTGACGGTGGCGATGGCTTCCCGGGCGGACGGAAAACCTCCGCGGTGGCGGAGCGAATCGTGCCGGTGCTGGATGCGATCGCGCGCGCGCATGGGAGCAGCCGCACCAATGTGGCGCTGGCCTGGCTGTTGAAACATCCGAGCAAGATCGTGCCGATTGTGGGGTCGACGAACGCGGATCGGATTCGCGAGGCGACGCAGGCCGTGAGCCTCGAGCTGAGCCGCGAGGAGTGGTATCGGTTGCTCATCGCGGCCCGGGGCGAACCGTTGCCGTAAGGTGAACTCACGGTTGGCACAATTAATAAAATAAAACTTCGATGCAGAGCTTGAGCGCAGAACTTCCCGCAAAACTTGGTTATCGCATGCCCGCCGAATGGGAGCCGCACGCGGCGACCTGGTTCACCTGGCCGAGACCCGAGGGCATCAGCTTTCCTGACAAATATGACACCGTCCCGCCGGTGTACGCGGAGTTAATCCGGCACCTGACGCCGGTGGAAGAGGTGAACATCAACGTTTGGAATGCGGAGATGGAAGAGCAGGTGAAGAAACTGCTGCGGAAATACCAGACGCCGTTGGAAGGAGTGCGCTTTCATCATTTTCCGGCCTACGAGCCATGGTGCCGCGATCATGGGCCGATTTTTCTGGTGCGGGAGCAGGACGGGCACCACGAGCGGGGCATCGTGGTCTGGGGTTACAATGCATGGGGAAACAAATACCCGCCGTTCGATCTGGATGATGTGATACCGCAGCACGTTGCGGGGTTGCGCCGGTTGCCGCTCTTTTCGCCGGGCATCGTGATGGAAGGCGGATCGATTGAGGTCAACGGGCGCGGCACGCTGCTGACCACCGAGGCGTGCCTGTTGAACCCGAACCGGAATCCGCAACTCAACAAGTCACAAATTGAGCAATCTCTGCGCGATTACCTGGGCGTGACGAACATTCTGTGGCTGGGCGAGGGGATTGTGGGGGATGACACCGACGGGCACATTGACGACCTGACGCGGTTTGTGAATCCAACGACCGTGGTGACGGTGGTGGAGGAAGATCCGCGCGACGCGAATCATGAACTGTTGCAGGAGAATCTCAAACGGTTGCAGAGGTTGCGGGACCAGGACGGCCAGCGTTTGCGGGTGGTTGAACTGCCCATGCCGCGCCTGATCGAACATGACGGCCAGCGATTGCCGGCCAGCTATGCGAATTTTTATATCGCGAACCAAATCGTCCTGGTGCCGACCTATCGCGACCCCAACGATGCGAGGGCGCTCGCGATTTTGCAAAAACTCTTTTCCGACCGCCGGGTCATTGGCGTCGATTCCACGGAATTAATTTGGGGGCTGGGCTCCTTCCATTGCATCAGTCAGCAGGAGCCGGCCTGAGGCGTTCGACTTAAGGCCTCGTCCAGAAGCCGCAGTTCACGCATTTGGGTCCTATCCTGGTTCCAGACCCGCACACCAGAGGGCTTTCAACGAGGTCACATCAATCCCGTCGATGATATCGATGCAAAGAATTGCGGAGAGACGTCGTGAATCGGAAATAAAAGGCAAAGTGCTTCCCTGAATTCCCACATCGCTAAAGCCTGAGGGCGGGTGCGGAAACGCAAATCACCGTTGCGATGAGTTTGGGGAGGCGGGATTGAGGGCTCAACGCTTTGTCATGAATTCTGGTGACATGACAAGGTCTGATTGTGCTGTAACCTAGCAACAATATCCCGGTTTTAGTCTTGCACTGAGAGAGCAATGGTCGCGCGTTTTTGTCCTTATTGCCGCTCAGCGGGAACAGAAAAAGTGCCGAACGAGACCAACAAATAAAACCAGTAAGTTTATATGAAAATACACCGATTCCTACGCACAACCCTGCCGGCGCTCGCCGGTCTGCTGCTGACCTGCTCGGCGGGCAAGGCTCAAACGACCGATTTGATCTTCAACACCTTTGACAGCGCGGCCGAAACCGGCAACTGGTTCAAGTTTTGGGGGGGAGCTTATGGCAGTGTGGAGTGGGATGCCGCACGGGATGCGAGTAACCACGTCGCTTCCGGTTCGCTTAAGTTCAACATAGCCTGGGGGGCGAATGCCGGCGATCCTCAATTCTCGCTAGGTGGGGTGGACCAACAGGGCACAACTTGGCTCGGGGCTCATCCAGTCGATGGCACTTTGTATACCAATTTGGTATTCGATATTCTCTGGGATACAAACGGTCCCTCGACCGGCGGCAATTATGGCACCCTTGAGGTCGGGCTGGCCACGAAAGATTATGGTCAAATTGGGCTTGGCACCTGGTCACCGCCCGGTGACGGGCTCTGGCATCATTTGGTCTTCCCGATCAACCCGACACTTGACGGGCTCGCCGTGGTTGGCGGCATGTACGCCAAGATGTGGTCCCCCGCCAACAATACAGCGGCCATTCCTGGCAAGTTTTGGCTGGACAACGTAGCGATGATTGCCAAAGCCGGGCCGCCGCCGCCGCCGCCAACCCTGATTGCCCCGAGCAAGCCCATCAAAGGCTTGAATCTGATTGGCACTGATACGGCCGGCCAGTATGGACGCCAGAGCATCGCCACGCTGGGCAACACCTATCAATGGGTGGGAAATGATGCGACCGACCCAGTCACTTATGCGCTGACGATCTCGTCCTATCCCGCACCCGCGACCGACGGATGGCAGACGCACATGTTCATCCTCCCGCATGCGCCGGGCGGTGAATCCGCCCCGGATTGGAACGAACCAGACATGATTTTTCTGGATCTCGAACAAAACAACAGCGGAGACGGAGGGGTGACGGCCACCTTCCGGTATAAGGCGAATGACGCTCAAACCAACGACATGCTCTTCAATGCGGCGATGACGAACGTTTTTCCCTGGCCCCGGCCCCAAATCACGTGCGGCAATCCGCTGGGCACCTGGAGCTTGAGCTTCCTGCATGACACAAACGTGACGCTCACGACCCCGTGCGGCACGAGCACCAACTTCAATATTCCACCGGATGTGGCGGCGCTCTTTGCCGACGCCTGCACCGTGTATCTTGGAGTCCAACCGAATGGAGCGAGCCAATTTGGGAAGCGCACCGTACTGAGCCATTTTAAAATCAGCAACGGCGCAACCACGATGCTGGAAGACGACTTCACGGCCCCGACCTTGGATGCGGCCACGTGGGTGGTCAGGGCGTCGGATGCGAATGGAATCACCCAAGTTCCGCCGGATGCGGCTTATTGGGTGGGGTGGAGCCTTCCAGATGTTGGATATAGTCTCCAAACAACGACCAATCTAACCGATCCAAACTCCTGGATCACGTTGACCGGCCCGCTCGCGCCCGTTCCGCTGCCAACGACAGTCACGAAACTGTCCGGCAATAGAATGTGGGTTGTCCCTTCGTCCGCGCTGGGGAGCCCCAACGTGAGCTACTTCCGGTTGTTGCTGGATCATTAAGGTCAGGCAGCGAGTCTCGAAATCGGGGCGCTGGCCATGCTCAGCGCTCCTCCTTTTAGGGAATTTACGAGTGGTTCGATGTCATCCAAAGCAGGATCGGGACGGCAGTGCTGCTTGTGAACGTTCCGACCTTCAATTTCGCGCGCCGGACATAGTTGATGTTGGTTACCCGGGGGACGCGGGATAGAAGGTTACCGCGGGTTATCTTAGTGGACGTTCGGAATATCTTGATTTTGTAAGGCAAATAAACAATAGTAGTAGCAATCCTATGGAAACCCGCACTTTAAGGCGCGAAAGCGTCGTTCGCTCGGCAGACGATCAACCTCTTGGGATCGTCAGTTGTTCCCGGAAGAAACCTCCCGGATTTACGTTGATCGAACTGTTGGTGGTGATTGCGATCATCGCGATCCTGGCGAGCATGCTGCTGCCGGCATTGAGCAAGGCCAAGGCAAAAGCCCACGGTATTTCGTGCGTCAACAACCTCAAGCAACTGATGCTGGGCTGGGTGATGTATGCCGGCGACAACCAGGACAGGATCGCCAGGACAGGGGGGATGGATGTCTATACCGCCAACCCCAACGACCCGAGAATCCTGCCAGGTGGCACTTGGGAGCAATGGTGCCCCAGCAGTGTGGATCCCGTTCTCAACGGCCCGCAATCGACGAATCAGCTTTTTATTGAACGCGGCTTGATTTTTCCCTTTGTCAAATCTTTCAGCGTGTATAAGTGTCCGGCCGACCGGAACGCCTATCTTGGGACGCCCACCGTCCGCAGCATGTCCATGAACTGTTGGTTCAACCCCATTAACCCGTGGACGGGAACCGCAGGGACTGTCATCAGGAAGATGTCGGATATGACCTCTCCGTCGCCGGCGCTGACGTGGGTGACCATTGATGAAAACCCCAAAAGCATCAACGACGGCTGGTTTGTCGTCAACGTCACCAAGGGAGATCCGGCCACCTTGCAGTGGGTTGACTATCCGGCGAGCTATCACAACAACGCCGGTGGCATCTCGTTCGCTGATGGGCATGCGGAAATCAAGAGATGGAGAGACAAGACCGTGCTCAATGTCCCTGCCGGCAATGCCCGCACCCCTTCGAGTAATGGCGACCTGCAATGGCTGTCACAACGGACCACCCAGGCCCAGTAATGGCGATCGGGGGCCCGATTTTGGGTGGGAGAAGGTGCCCGCAAATGGAAATCGGACAGCACTTTTCAGAGCTACGCGACGACAGCGCAACTTACCCGACCGGGGCCGAGCACATTGTGGGTTTTTATCGATGAACGCGAGGACGGCATCAATGACGGATGGTTTGCTACCGACCCTGACAATCAGCAAGGAATTTATACCATCGTGGATTACCCGGCCAGCTATCATAACCGTGCGGGTGGGCTTTCGTTTGCAGATGGCCACTCCGAAATTCACAAGTGGAAGGATGGAGGGACGATACCCGTGCTACGCCCTGGGGTGCTACTCCCATTGAACGTACTTTCCTCGGGGAATGTTGATATGCAGTGGTTGCAGGAGCGTTCCACCGCAAAGTGAGCAAAAGGAAGCACTCAAGCTGCCGGTGACAAGGATTCGCCCGGGCAGCAGCTTTGGATCAGGAGGGTGGATTCGAGAGTTAGGGCTGTCGTACCCGTTTAAGCCTGCCCGTCCTGCACCAGTTTTCATCCGGGTGGGGAGGTAAGAGAGGTAAACTTTCCTTGGCTAATGTCCGTGGCCCCTCCGGGGCAGGCGGAGCCCGGGATTTCGCGCCAACAATCTTTGACCAAATGGGAGTGCGTCGGTGCTGCCCCCACTTTACGGCTCGGCTCGCCGCCTTCAGGAGGACGGAAACGGCCCTCACCCGCTCTTAATCACACTCGGATTTGGGCGCATCCGCAGGGCGTGTTGCCCAAATCGAAAAACAGGGAAAAGGCAATCGTGGGCGGGTGAGAGGCATGCGAGAATTCCAGCAAATCGAGAATTTTGATGTTGCTGCGGCCGAGGACGTCCGCACTCCGTGAGTTGGAACACGCCCAGCGGATGCGCCCCCCAGATTTCCTGTCTTGGCTGCGCACTTGAAAATCGGGCTTTACTCCGCGTATGATCCCGGTGGCCCGACGATTATGGGGAAATCCATCGGCTCGCTGTAATCAAAACTGACGACATTCCTTTTAGGTGCAGTTAGTGTAAGTAATTCAAATGGCAATTACCGTTTCCATAGTTGAAGATGACGAGCAGGCGCGCAAGGTGCTGGCCGATTGGATCCGGCGCGCCGAGGGGTTCCGCCATCTCAGCGACCACGGCAGCGGAGAGAGCGCCTTGACAGTGTTGCCCCAACAGAAGCCGGGCGTGGTGCTGATGGATATCAACCTGCCGGGCATGAACGGCGTGGAATGTGTGCGCCAATTGAAAGCGGTTTTGCCGGGGACCCAATTTGTCATGCTTACGGTTTACGAGGATGCAGATCATATCTTCAATGCGCTGGCTGCGGGGGCAACCGGCTATTTGCTGAAACAGACCCCGCGGCCGGAATTGCTGGCCGCTTTGCAAGAGGTCAACCGTGGTGGTTCGCCGATGGCGAGCAACATCGCGCGACGGGTGGTGCAATCGTTTCAGCAGATGTCAACTTCCGCACCGGACACCGAGAAGCTGTCGGCCCGGGAGCAGGAGGTGTTGGAGTTGCTGGCGCGCGGTTACCTGTACAAGGAAATCGCCGAAAAATTGAACATCAGCGTGGCAACTGTGAACACGTATATTCGGCGGGTTTATGAGAAGTTGCACGTGCGCTCGCGCGCGCAAGCGGTAGCCAAGTATACGCATTTTGCGGAACGGTCTGATCGGCACTGAGCAAGGGGCCGAGCCAATGCGGAATTCGGAGTGCGGAATTGGGGGATGGTGTCCACGCACCGAAATGTCCAATGACCCCTCAAGAAATGACCAATTCCCAATGTCAAAGGCCCAAGGAAATCCCAAGGACCAAATCCCAAGATGCCCGTCGATCTCTCCTTTGTTCCCTCTTCGTTGGCTTCTGTAGGGTTCCCCCCTCCGCTTCCCCGCTTTCTTGGTTGCTTGGTTGTTAATCCACTCTTCCGCTGAAAACTGAAGCGGTGGCTGACTGGTGAGCGGTTCGGGAAAAAGCGCCGTCGCCGCTGCGGGGGTGGTTGGGGGTTGATTCCGCTGTGCTCGGCGCTGCGCGGGACTTCGGTTGTTGATGTTTGAGGGGGGCGCACTCCATAGGGCGGTGAGAAAGTTTTCCGGTGCGAGCGCGCTGGCCTTCACCGGGATTGTTTCGACTGTTACGACCCCGGTTACGACTTGTTACGACCGATGTTACGACCTGGACCCCCGCTATATGCTTGCAGGGCAACGATGTTATGGGTGTTACGACTAAAAGCACCCCTGGCATGGTGCTGACGCACCTGAATGACAATTGACGAAGCACGAATGACGAAGAAATATCCAACCGTGTTGGCGCACGGCCACCCGGAGAAAGTGGCCAAGCCGGCGGATGGGTGAACGGGAGCGGGCTTGAGGCGGAGGGCGGATTTGAAATTTCAGATTTGATAACGGGAGGGGTTTGTAACGATTGTAACGATCTGTGTAACGGTTTGTAACGGTTTGTAACGGTTAATGTAACGGTTAATGTAACGGTTAAAAAGTCATTTAGATCAATGTTTACAATGGTTGTAACGATGTAACGGTTAAATACCCCCTAGAGAGAGAGGAAGCCTCCCTGCGGTCGGAATGACCAAGTTCCAATGACCAGGTCCTATGGCGTTGGCCGAAGGGGTTGGGTTGTCTGAGCGGGTCGGGCGGTTTGGTGTTGAAGCGGCCCCGCATGCGGGGCCGCGCGCCTTGGGGGCGGCCGATCAAGGCTGGTTGGAGCAAGAATCGAAGATTTCAAATTTGAAATTTCAGAACGGCGAGGAGGGGAAGGAGGGAATTGGCGTTGAGGGTCCCGGCATAATCTTGCCATCGACGGGCCCAGGGGATATAGAATGGCGCTCATGTTCCCATGGCTTCATTGTTGGATCCGGCCCTTGGCGCTTGCCCGGAGGTGCCTGGCAGTGGCTATTGGGATCGTGGCGATTTGGGGCGGGGGAAACCGGTTGCCGGCGGAAACCAACGCACCGCTTTATTCGTTTGATGTCTGGCAGACAGAGCAAGGGTTGCCGCAGAATTCGGTGACCTCGATTGTTCAAACGAGGGACGGTTATCTTTGGTTGGGGACGTATAACGGATTGGTGCGGTTCGACGGGGTGCGGTTCAAGGTTTTTGACTCGAGCAACACTCCGGAGTTTCAGGGAAGCCGCATCACGAGCCTGTTTGAGGATGAAGGAGGCTCGCTCTGGATTGGCCATGAGACAGGGAACTTGACCCGTTTGCGCAACGGCAACTTCAGCCAAGTGGACTCGGGAACGAATTCGGACGGAGGGCAGATTCTCTCGATCGCAAGCGATGGGGAAGGCTCCGTGTGGACGATCAATTATTATGGGCGCTTGTTTTCGGAGCGGGAAGGGAAGTCTTTTATTTCTCCCGTGAGGGCCGGGCGTGAGGATAGTGTGCCATCATTGGTGAAGGACAAGGACGGAAAGTTGTGGGTGGTGCACGGAGATCTGACGGGATCACTCGAGAAAGGAATTTTGGTGCCGATGCAGCAGCCCGGCGAGCCGGACCCGGATGGAGTGCAACGGGTTTGCGCGAGCCGGAACGGCGGCTTGTGGATCGTGGGGGACACGAAGCTGAGGCGGTGGAACGGCGGGAAAGTGAGCGTGGATGCGGAGCCGGTGCCGTGGGGCCAGAATGCCCTGACTGCGATGCTAGAAACGAAGGCGGGAGAATTGCTGATTGGGACCTTGAAGGCGGGACTTTTTCTCCGCTCGCGAGAGGGAACGTATCAACAGTTCACGCGGTCGAATGGGTTGTCGCACGACTGGGTGCGGTGCTTGTATCAGGATCGTGAAGGGACCATTTGGGTGGGGACCGGGGGCGGGGGATTGGACGCGTTGCGGTCGCGGAAGGTGACCATGGTGAAGGCGCCGGATGATTGGCTGGGGCGGGCGGTTTTGTCGGTGACGCCAAGCGCGGCGGGCGGTTTGTGGGTGGGGACTGAAGGCGCGGGTTTGTATCGGCTGAACGAAGGCAACCTGACGCGGTTCGAGCAGCCGAACGGGTTGCCGAACTCTTTCGTTTGGTCCGTTTTGGAGGATCGGCAACACGGGCTTTGGGTGGGGACGTGGGGTGGCGGGCTGGTGGTCCGGCGCGGCGAGACGTTCCAAGTCCCGGCGGGGTTGGAAGGAAATACCTCCGCGATGCTGGCCATGCACCAGGATCGGCGGGGAGCTTTGTGGATTGGAACACAATCG
>JAQGOT010000620.1 GCA_028293465.1 Pedosphaera sp.
TTGAACAGCGTTTTCAGCGTGCTTTACGTCTCGCGCGTGGTGACCAGCAGCAAGATTTATGAGGGGTTGGCCATGGTGCCGGTGTTTATGGTGGGACTTTACTTCGGGTGGCTGATCCTGTTGTTCGGCGCGCAGGTCGCATACTCTTATCAAAATCGGGCGGCGTATGTGCAGGAAAAGCAGGCCGAGAATGTCAATCAACGTGGGCGGGAATTCATCGCATTGCGGTTGATGGCGTGTGTCGGCCAGCGGTTTCAACATGGCGACCGTCCGGCGACCGTCCCCGAAATCTCCACGCAACTGGGTGTGCCCTCGCGGTTGGTTCAACAGGTGATGCAGGTGCTGATGGCGGCCAAACTGGTGGTGGAGGTCGCCGGGAAGGAAATTGCCTATGCCCCGGCCCGGCCTTTGGAAAGTGTCACTTGCCATGACATTCTGCTCGCATTACGCGCCGGTCAAGGTCAAGAATTGGCGACGAGCGACGACCCCGCGCGCACCGAAGTTTTCGGGGAATTCCAACAAATCCTTGAAGCTGAGCGCAAGGCGGCGTCGGCGGTGACAGTGCTGATGATGGTGGACCGGACGGAAGAGTTGGCGGCCCTGGGTGGCCGCCCGGTTAAAGCCGTGACGGATTCGCCGAATTCGAAAACTTAACTTATTTTTAATTATGATTATCGGCGTTCCCAAAGAAATCAAAGATCACGAATACCGGGTGGCCTTGCTTCCCTCGGCCGCTTACCAACTCATCAAACGCGGCCACCAAGTGGTGGTCGAGCGCAACGCCGGCGTTGGCGCGGGCTATCCGGATGCCGATTATGAGCAGGCGGGCGCAACGCTCGTGGCGGATCATCGTGCGGTGTTTGAGAAGGCCGGCTTGATCGTCAAGGTCAAGGAGCCGCAGGCCGCGGAATATCCGCTCTTGCGACCGGGGCAGCTTTTGTTCACCTACCTGCATCTCGCCGCGGGCCGCGGCTTGACGGAAGCCTTGCTGAAATCGGGCGTGACCGGGCTGGCCTACGAGACGATCGAGGTGAACCGCCGGCTGCCGTTGCTGGAGCCGATGAGTGAGATCGCCGGGCGCATGTCGGTGCTGGTGGGCGGTTATTTTCTGGCGAAACATAACGGCGGCAACGGGGTGTTGCTGGGCGGTGTTCCCGGGGTGTTGCCCGGTCGCGTGGTGGTGCTGGGCGGCGGCGCTTCGGGGATCAATGCGGCCCGCATGGCCACCGGCTTGGGAGCGGATGTGACGGTTTTGGAGGTGGACTTGGAACGGATGCGGTTCTTGGACATCACGCTGCACACGGCGCACACGCTTTATTCCAGCGAGGCGCACCTGATTGATCTGTTGCCGACGGTGGACCTGCTGATCGGCGCGGTGCTGGTGCCGGGGGCGAAAGCCCCCAAGTTGATCAACCGGGCGATGCTGAGCCAGATGCGACCCGGGAGTGTATTGGTGGATATTGCCATCGACCAGGGCGGTTGCGCGGAAACTTCACGCCCCACCACGCATCAAAACCCGGTGTATGTCGAAGAAGGGGTGACGCATTATTGTGTGGCCAACATGCCGGGCGCTTACGCGCGCACCGCCACGCAGGCGCTCACGAACGTGACCTATCGTTACATTGAATTATTGGCCGATCTGGGGCTGGCCGAAGCTTGCCAGAAGCAACCGGCGCTCATCGGCGGCATCAATGTGATGGATGGCAAGGTCACACACCGGGCAGTGGCGGAAGCGCTCGGCATCCCTTATTCGGCGCCGGTGCTGAAGTAACTTTCTTTAAAGCAGCGCCGGTTGGAGATGCACATGAGCGCATTCCAACCGGCGCTCGTTATCCGCCAACGGTTACTGGACGGGCGCTTTGCCAGGTCCGTACACCAGGATTTTAAAGGTGTCGGGAAGTATCTTTGGACGTTGGCCGGCGGTTGGCTCAAATTTGGCGCTGGCGAGGTAGATTTTGTGAGTCTTGGGATCGAGCGTCATGGTCCGTGCGCGTTTCTCGGTGGTCAGCGTTTGGACGACGACAAGTTTCTCCGGGGTCTCTTCACGGGCAATGGTCGTGGTGCCGTCGCCGCAAGAGCTGAAAGCGAGTTGGGTGCCGGGATCGAAGGCATTGGCATCCACCCCTTCTCCAATGGGCACGGTGGTGATGACTTTGCCGGTGGTGCTGTCCAGCATGACCATCATTTTGTTGTCGCCACCGAGGAAAAGCCGGTGGTGGGCCAGGTCAATCGCCATGCCGGAGGCGCCTTCGCCGGGCGCGATCGGCCAGGAATTGACGACTTCATGCTTTTTAATGTCAATGGCCACGACTTCGTTCTTATCTTCAATGTTGCAATAGACCCGTCCCGCCTTCGCGTCGGTGACGGCGAACTCCGGTTTGCCGGAAAGTTTGATGGTCGCCACGACCTTGCCTGATTTCGCATCAAAAACCGTCGCTGACTTTCCGCGCCCGTTGAACGTGTAAACCTCCTGCTGCTCCGGTTCATACAGGATGGCATCCGGATTTTCGCCGGTATCCACCTTCGAAATGGTTTTCAAAGTTTTGAGATCGACGATGCTCGCCTTGTTCTCCCGGCCGTTGCTGGAAAAACCGCGCCCGAGCTCCGGCGCGACGGCAAAGCCGTGAATGCCGGGGGTATCGCTGATCTCACCTACGACCACCTCTTTATCGAGGTCAATGACCACCACTTTGGTGGCATGGCTGACGTAGAGTCGGCGGTTCGCGGAGTCCACCGACAGGTAATCCCATCCGCCTTCGCCGCCGACCGGGATTTCCTTCAGGAGATTATAGCCGGCGGAGGCATCCGCGCCGCGCGTGGGGAGGTTGGTGAAGCTCAAGATACCCACTGCCATCAGGGCGGCAGCGAGTGTTTTGTTTATTTTGTTCATACTTTTAAATGGGGTATGTTGATTGTTGGATTTCTCAGCCGGTAAACACTTCGATAATGAAATCAGTTTTGCGGTCCACAGATTACTCC
>JAQGOT010000670.1 GCA_028293465.1 Pedosphaera sp.
ACCAGGCTCCACTCGTCCTGCAGCAGGGCTTGGTCCTTCTTCACCGCTTCGCTGTCTTCCGCGCCGGCGCTGGCAACCGCAAGAGCCGTCAGTCCGATCAACAACAGGTTTCGTATGGTTTTCATCGGGGTTTGTTTTTCAGCTGGCATCATTATCTTTCATTTTTGAATGTATTTATCACCGGGAAACGACAACTCACGGTCACACCAGACTGGCAGCAACAGAGGCTTGGGCTGGATCACTTTGTGCCTGAGCGATTGCGGCAGCACACGCAAAAGTTGAAAGCCAACACCACCGGCCCAAAACGGCGATGTAGTAGTCGGCACTTCGCAAAGAACCGCAGCCTTCCGGTGCTGACCATCCCTCTGTAGAGGAACTCTGACAACGATGCCCGAGCGTGGCCCAAGGCCAAGGTATGAATTGCTGCCCCTCCAGAGGGAAGGCAACTGAGTCCAGTTCGACCGACCACTTGTCGTTTGATCGTCGAACTCACAGTTTACCATCCAGCTCTGCTTAAAACGGCCAAATGCGGTATCCGCCACGAACGTGTTGCTGTTGCCAGTCATGGACAAGAGGTAGGATTTCTTCGATGCGTTGGTGAGCCACAAGAACGCCACGTCACCGACGTAAGGATCAAGGTCGTTGCTATATCGTTGAAATGTGAATGAAACCTGATTGTCGTGCGCGCGGTCACGGGTAAACACGAGGCACGTAACCGCAATCAAACCCACCATTACAACCGCGATCGTTACTTTCAGTTTGGTTTCCATGGCGTGCGTGCGCTGTCAGCCCTAACGACCTCAGCGACCGCCGATGGGGGACGTGAACCGCGACGGCGGAACTGAGTGCGCCATCCGGCGTTGGCTGCAGTAAATGACGTCATGGTTTCTGTTCCTCGAGTCTCTGTCGCTCCACTCTCCCAGTGATGGAAGTTCTCGTGATGCGCTGAACGAACCCAGCGGGCCGAAGCACCTGCACCGTCCGTGGGACGCAGCTAAAGCGCTTGGCTCAACTGATTTTACGACCGCCTCAAGAGCTTTCGATTTCATTTGGTGAGTGAGCAAAATGTTGGAACGGTTTCTCACCACGCTTGTCAGCAAGAGTGTCGCCGCCGGGGCCCAAGATCAAGCCTTTGTCGCGACTATCTACAGGGCAGAGCAACGGCCGCTCAGCTATCGCGTCCAGGCCAGCCAGCTTTGAAAAAGCTTTTTCACGCCGGGCGTCAGACGGGTGCGGTTGTAGGCATCTCCACATTGGCGGATGGCTTCGGCCTGGGTGGGATAGGGGTGGATGACGGAAGCCAGCTTGCCCAAACCAAGTTTGGCGGCCATGGCCACGCTGATTTCGCTGATCATCTCGCCGGCGTGCCGCGCCACGATGGTTGCGCCGAGAATCTCGTCGGTGCCTTTGCGGACATGGATTTTAACGAAGCCGTCCGGCTCGCCGTCGCACAGGGCACGATCCACCTCCGCGAACGGGCGAGTGAAGGTATCCAAGGGAATGCTCCCCTCCTGCGCATCGTGCTCGGAGAGGCCTATGTGCGCGATTTCCGGGTCGGTGTAAGTGACGCGCGGCAGGTTCAACGAACTGAGTTTCTTGCGACCGAAGAACAAGGCGTTTTGGATCACGATGCGGGCGGTGGAGTCCGCGGCATGGGTAAATTTCCACCGCAGGCAGACGTCGCCGGCGGTGTAGATGCGGGGGTTGGTGGTCCGCAGCCTGTCGTCCACCTTCACTCCTTCTCGAGAATCATATTGCACGCCGACGCCCTCCAGGTTCAGTCCTTCCACGTTCGGAGCGCGCCCGGTGCCAGCGAGAATTTCATCCACGACCACAGACTCCGCCCTGCCCTGTGCGACAAAGTGAATTAGCTTTTCGCCGGGCGTACGCTCGACCCGCTTGATTTGGGAATCGAGCACGAGCCGGATGCTTTCGCGGAGGAAAGTTTTTTGCAGGAGTTCGGCGGCGTCGGCATCTTCGCGTCCGAGGAGGTGATGATGCTTGTGAAAAAGGACAACCTGGGAACCGAGGCGTTGGAAGGCTTGCGCGAGTTCGCAGCCGAGGGGTCCGCCACCGATGACGGCCAGGCGGCGCGGTCGTTCGGTGAGGGAGAACACCGTCTCGTTGGTGAGATAGCCGGTCGTGGCGAGGCCCTGGATGGGTGGTTGCACCGCGCGCGCGCCGGTGGCGATCACGGCGCGTTTGAAGCGGAGTTGCTGCCCGCCAACTTCCACCGTATCCGGACCGGAAAAGCGGGCGGTGCCCAGGAAGACATCAACGCCCAACTCGGAAAAACGTTTGGCGGAATCGTGAGGACTGATGGCCGCGCGCACCTGGCGCATGCGCTCCATGGCCGCCGCGAAATCGATTTCCACACCGGGCGGCACGCGTACGCCAAAGCGTTCGGCATCGCGGACGTCCGCCGCAGCGCGTGAGGAGCGAATCATGCTTTTCGAAGGAACGCAGCCGACGTTCAGGCAATCGCCGCCCAACAAATACTTTTCGACCAGAGCGACCCGCGCCCCAAGGCCGGCCGCACCCGCCGCCGTGACCAGGCCGGCTGTGCCGCCGCCGATTACGACCAGATTATAGCGGGACGCGGGTGTGGGATTTTTCCAGTCCGGCGGATGCACTTGGGCGATCAGGGTTTGGTTGTACTTATCCCAAGGAGGCAGCGTGAGGTTGTCCATGGTCATGGTTGAGGTTGTCCGTTTTCCAGATGTTGAGCCAACGCCCGGCGCGCGATCCTGGTCACGAATATGGTGACGAGCGCGGTGGCGAGCAGGCCGAAGCCGAACAAGGCCCATTCCGCCGGCGTGCGGGTTTGGCTGCCGACTGCCCGCGCCAGCGAGCCGACATACACATAGACCACCGTGCCCGGCAGGATGCCGATCCAGGTGGCGAGAACGTAATCACGCAGCGACACGCGCGTGACGCCGAAAATGTAGTTCAATAATGTGAACGGAAAAATGGGCGATAACCGGGTGAGTCCCACGATCTTCCAACCCTGATCCGCAACGGCTTTGTCGATGGCGGCGAATTTCGCGTTTCCTGCGATTTTTCTTGAGATCCAATCGCGCGCGAGATAGCGACCGACCAAAAACGCGGCAGCGGCACCGAGCGTTGCCCCAATCGACACGGCGATGGCGCCCTTAACCACCCCGAAGATCGCGCCTGCGCCCAAAGTCAGCAACGAACCCGGCACCAACAGCACCGTGGCGACGGCGTAGAAAACGATGAACACCACCAGGCCCCAGCCCCCCAAACCGCTGATCCAATCCAGCGCGCGATTCAACCACTCGCGGACGGGGAAGATTGTCGCGACAATAACGACCGCGACAACCAGCAGGAGCCACAAGACCCATTTCCATTTTGGGGTCGCCGAGCTGGTGTTGGTGTTTGCATCGTTCATTCGTGAGCCTCGATTCGTCTCCCGACAGTAACACGGCTTTGGGCGTTCGACAGAGGACATTCGCTGCTGCCGGACTTCGAGGCCGGAGCTGTTACCAGGGTCGGACAGGATGGACGGCAGTTGACGACTGACGCGGACATGTGAATATAGAGATAATATGAAGGCGATGATTTTGTTTATTGGATGGTGCATCCTGTTCGCGCTTTGCTGGCCCTTGGCGCTGCTGGCGCTGATTCTCCTTCCGGTCGTCTGGCTCCTATCCCTGCCGTTGCGCCTTATCGGCATCACGGTCGGGGCGGGATTCGCGCTGGTTCGTGCCGTGCTGTTTCTTCCGGCGCGGTTGTTGGGGTGGCGTGCGGCGACGTGAGTCCACCGGCCGAATAGGGTTTGGGCCACGTGACAACGCCGTAGCGCGCAAAATAATATGGAACACATTCTCCTGCCAGACGAGGATGGCATCAACTACGGAAATTATCTCAGTTATCTTGAGACCATCCGGCAATTGTTACCAGAGCACATTTATCAATTTGCGTCGTCCGAACAGCATTTCAACCTGAACTCCCCCCACTCACTCCATGATGCATGGATGGAGTCAGTGACTATTTCCGAGCGACGCCACAAAGCAGCACCCTTCGAGCCGCAGGTTCATATCATTGTTAAATTACTGGGCCAACGGCACGACAGGCTTATCGTACTGGAATATGAAAATGTGTCGCGCTATATGGTTGACGGGAAGCCGAGCCTCTACAATCCGGCAGACACTCTTCATGGAGATGTGTTTACCCACGAAATACGCGTCACCAACAAGAACAAGATCATTCATGAAATCCTGTTTGTTTCGGACTCGCGCCTCCAGGTGGAATGTGACAACTTTACGCACCGCGAAGAGCTGCAAGGATAATCATCGGGCCTGAGGACCCGGTCTGGCTGGATTCAGAAGGTGCAGCAGCAGGTCGCGTGAGTATTATTGCAACGCTCCGGTGCAACTGCTGCCGCAACCGGCGGTGCAGGCGAGGCAGTGTTGGCCGGTTTGGATTGGTGAGTTTTCCAGGGACTCGGGAGTTACATCCCAGAGATAAAGCGGTTTGCCGTTGCGGAGTTGCAGGCCGAGCATCTGGTTGAAGTCGCAGTCGTAGATCTCGCCCCGCCAGCCGATGCTCAGCGTGGTGCGGCACATCAAGCCCTCGACGGTGGCGGGATTAAAGCTGTTGGCCAGGAGATCGAGGTATTCATCCCACCGACCTTGCCTGCGCAAATCCTCGGCGAAGCGCGCGATGGGCTGGTTGGTGATGGTGAACAACTGGTTGAAGACAATGCCGAAATGCTCGTGCAATTCTTTTTTGTAGTCCGCTTCCAATTCGGCTTGCGGGCCCGGGAGTTTGGGGCCGACTGGATTATACACCAGGTTGAGCGGCAGGCGCGTGCCGTAACTGACGTCGTTCAACTTGCGCAGGGCGGAGATGCTTTTTTCAAAGACGCCGTTGCCGCGTTGTTTGGCGACATTCTCGGCGGTGTAACACGGCAGGGAGGCAACGACTTCGACCTCGTGCCGGGCCAGATACTCGGGCAACCCGCCATGGCCCGGTTCCTCGATGATGGTGAGGTTGCAGCGGTCGATGACGCGGGAACCGGCGGCCCGGGCGGTCTCGACGAAATAAGGGAAGAACTCGCTCAACTCCGGCGCGCCGCCGGTGATGTCCACGACCTCGGGTTGATGCCGGGTGATCCAGTCGCCAATGCGGTGGGCGACTTCGGCGGTGATCATCTCAGTGCGCCATGGGCCCGCGTCCACGTGGCAATGGCGGCAGGCCTGGTTGCACTTCCGTCCCACGTTGATCTGGAGGGTCTGGAAGCGAGCCCGGCGGAGGATCAGGCCGTGGGCGGAAAGTTTTTCTTCAAAGCGGTTCATCGGTTTCGATTGCCTTTAAAAATCTGGCATTCTTCACGCGATAAAGCCAGCCCCCTCCGACGGCAATGGTCAACGTTGTTTTTGGTCGCCGTGGCAGACCATGTCGATCACCACGGTGCTGGCCAGGATGAGCACGTCGTCCTCACCGTCAGCGATATCGACGCCGTAGGTGTCGGCCCAGGTGAACCACTTTTTTGAAACCGCGGCGACGCCGGTTCCGCCGCGGGCAAACTGGTATTCGTGATCCAGGAAGTTGCCGGTGGCTTCGAGATCATCCGGCCCGGGGACGTCCACGGTGAAGCGATGATGAAAGAGCGCGAACAGCTCCTTCTTCACCACGGCGACAATCGCACCGTCGCGCACGATCTCGTACGTCTTGCCCCATGAGAGAAGACGCTGCTTGATGAACGCGAGCTCGTGGCCTTCGAGATCCTGGAATGAAAGCTGGTCGCCGAAGCTGAAGGCCTTGCCGTCGACG
>JAQGOT010000679.1 GCA_028293465.1 Pedosphaera sp.
AAGCAACTGGATGCGGCGTATGATTATCTGCTGCGGGTGCGCAATGAGTTGCATTATCATGCCGGCCGACCGTTGGATGTGCTGGGCAAGAGCGTCCAACCGGCCATCGCGCACAACCTCGGTTTTACCGATCGCTCGCCCAGCGGGCGGTTGGAGAAGTTCATGCGCCAGGTGTACACGCATGCGCGGAACATTTACCTCATCAACCGCACCCTGGAACAACGCATGGCGTTGTTGCCGGTGCCCAAGCGCCTGCAATTTATTCGCGGACTCATCGGGCGCGGTCGCCGGCAGGCCGAGGAGCAGGTGGTGGATGGTTTCAAATTCATCGAGGGTCACATTCACGCCGCGTCGCCCCGCGTGTTTCGCGATCAACCCCGGCGGTTGATGCGGGTATTCCTGCATGCCCAACAACGCGGACTGCGGCTCCATCCGGACCTGGCCCAGATGATCCGCAATCAGCTCTCGCTCGCGGACCGCAGCTTCTTATATGACGAGCATGTTCGCGAAACGTTTCTGACCATCCTCAACCAGCGCGGCAACGTCGCGCCCATCCTGCGGGCGATGCATGAAGTCGGGTTATTGGGCAAGTACATCCCGGAGTTCGGGCGGCTTACCTGCCTGGTGCAGCATGAGTTTTACCACCAGTACACCGCGGATGAACACACGTTGATGTGCCTGGAACAGCTCGACCGGGTGTGGGAAGCCAAGGACAAGCCACACAGCGAATACGCGCCTTTGTTCCAAAGTCTGGACCGGCCGTTCCTGCTTTACCTGGCGCTGTTGCTGCATGATGTCGGCAAGGCGGATGGGCACGGCAAGCACGCCGAGGTGAGCAGCCAACTGGCCGCGCGGGTGGCGAACCGCCTGGGCCTGGATGGCTCGGCCACGCACAATCTGCGGCTGGTGATCGAGAATCATTTGCAGATGGCCAACACCTCGCAACGGCGCGATCTGGAGGATCTGAACGTCATCCGCGCCTTTGCAAAGCAGATCCAAAACGCGGAGGCGCTGGCCCTGCTCACGGTGCACACCTTCGTGGATTCGCTGGCGACCAGCGACAAGCTGTGGAACGACTTCAAGGATCTGTTGCTCTGGACGCTGCATCGGAAGACCAAGGCGTTACTGACCGATGGCACGGAATTTTTGCTGGCTGAGGAGAAGCAGCGGGAATTGCTGGCGGAGGAGATCCACCGTTCGCTCCCAGGCCGGATCAGCGAGGAGGAGTTGCACGCGCATTTCGGCACGCTGCCCTCGCGCTATTTTCAAATTCATTCGGCGGATGACATCATGCGCGACCTGGTGTTGACCCACCGGTTCCTGCACCGGCAGATCGCGGAGGAGGAGAACGCGCTGGAGCCGGTCATCGACTGGCACAACGAGCCGGACCGCGGCTATACGGTGGTAAAAATCGGCACGTGGGACCGCGCGGGCTTGTTCAGCAACATCACCGGCTCGTTCAGCGCGGCGGGGCTGAACATTTTGAGCGCGCAGGTCTTCACCCGCTCGGACGCGATCGTGCTGGACACGTTCTATGTGGTCGATGCCAAGACGGGCACATTGGTGAATCGCGAGGAACGGGAAAAGTTCGAGGCCTTGCTCATTAAGGTACTGACGGGTGCCGACATGGATTTCCGGGCCTTGATCGCCCGCCAGCGCGGCGCGCGTCCGCCGTATCAATCTTACGAAGGCGACCGGATGCCGACACGGATTGAGTTCGACAATGAGACCTCCGAAAGCCGCACGGCCGTCGAGGTGGAAACCGAGGATCGCCTCGGTTTGCTCCACGCCATTTCCCAAAGTTTGGCGGAACTGGACTTAAACCTCTCAGCGGCGAAGATCGTGACCGAAAAGGGCGCAGCCATCGACACGTTCTATATCATCGAGCAGGACGGGCAGAAGATATTGGACCCCGGCCGGCAAGCGTTCATCGAGCGGAAGATCCGCAACGCGATCAACAGCCTGGCCTGAACAGGCGGGGGTGCGCGTGGCCCAACCACCGCCGGACATGGTTACAAATGTGGTTTATCCTGGAGTTATTGGTTTTTTGGAAGGCAACCCCTCTTGAATTCAGGAGAAGGGATTTGGCAATTACTGCGAGCGCCATAAGTTCTTGACTGTTTTCTAATTGCTGCTTTAATGGCCCCACGTCTGCCTTCAGACGCTTCTTCAAAGATCCCAATGTTGTTATTTGTTTGATGCTTGCTGCCCGTCCTTTGCGGGTCAGGCGTCGTAATTTTCTGCCCGTTATCCGTACCCGTGGTCTCACGTGATTCTCGTGATGCCTGCTTTCCGTATTTCACGGAAGAGGTGTCGTAACTTTTTGACCGTTGTCTGGATCAACAACAGGACACCCATGTACATAATTATTTTGGCGACGGTCATGACGCTGGGGTTGTTCACCCTGCCGCTTTCCCCGGAAAACAAACCCAAGGCGCGCACGCTTGCCTGGGGCACGATCCTCATCCTTACCCTCGTGCTGCTCATTTACCACCCCCTCCTGCCGGGAAGCTTTTTGATGGACGACCTGCGGTTGATCCAGCAGGACAATCCCTTGGTCAACGGTCAACTCACGCCCTCCACCCTCTGGTTCGGGGTGGATTTCCCGTTGTCGAACTTTGCGCTCTGGTTGCAATGGCTCGCCTGGGGCGATCATCCCGGTCCCTTTCATGCTGCGAACATGGCGCTCCATGCCCTGAGCGCGGTCTTGTTATGGCGTTTGCTGGCGCGGCTGAAAATCCCGGGCGCCTGGCTGGCGGCGGCGATCTTTGCGGTTCATCCGGTCTGTGTCGCCTCGGTCGGACGGATTGCGGAGGTGAAGAACACGCTTTCGCTGCCGTTCTTTCTGCTCAGCTTCTGGGTCTATCTCGGTTACGAAGTCCTTTCCTTGTATCCTCCCGCCGATCCAGATCCCATCCCCCGCCGCCATACCCCCGCCGGGCTCTGCTACGGTTTTTCGTTGATCGCGTTCGTGCTGGCGCTGCTCAGCAAAACCTCAACCGTCGTGCTGCCCTTGATTCTGCTCGGCTGCGCGGCGTGGCAACGGGGGCGCATTACAAAAAAGGATTTGGTGCACACCACTCCCTTTTTCTTTTTGGCCATGGCCTTCGGGCTGATGTCGTGCTGGTTTCAAAAATATCAAGCCTTGGCCGGCCAGGCATTGCCGCCCGCCAGCTTCGGGGATCGGCTCATCGGAGCCGGACGCAATTTTTGGTTCTATCTCGGCAAAGCCCTGCTGCCCCATGATCTGAGCATCGTTTATGTGCACTGGAAACTGGATGCCACCGCACCCTCCTCGTATCTCCCGGTTCTCCTGCTGCTCGCCGCCCTTCTCGTCGGTTGGAAATTCCGCCGCAGTTGGGGACGACACGCCCTGTTCGGACTCGGCTGCTTCGCCATCGCTCTTTTTCCGGCTCTTGGTTTCATCGATGCGCAATATCTCGTCAAATTCCAGGTCTCGGATCATCTCCAATACCTCCCCTTGATCGCCGTGGTCAGCCTCGCCACCGCGGGACTCGCTTCACTGCTAACCACCAGGATGCTGCGCTTCGCCGCTTTACCCTTGCTGCTGGCGCTCTCGGTCTTCAGCTTTCAGCGCGCCCAGGTGTTCGCCACCGAGGAAAGTCTGTGGCGCGATACGCTGGCAAAAAACCCGGCCGCCAGCGACGCGCACAACGATCTTGGTGTCATCCTTGCCCAAAAGGGAAATTACTCCGAGGCGTTTGATCATTTCACCGCCGCGCTGCGCGGCAACACTGACCACTCAGGCGCGCACGCGAACCTCGGCCAACTCTTCGCCATGCAAGGAAAATGGGACGACGCCACGATCCATTTTGCGGCCGCCCTGAAAATTAACCCCGATAGCCTGGAAGCCCACCGGGGCTCCGCGACAATCTTGCGGATGAGAGGAAAGCATCGGGAGGCCCTCTGCCATCTGCGGGCGGCCTTGGCGTCGAAACCACAAATCGAAACCCGGTTGGACCTCGCCTCACTCCTCTACCAAACCGGCGAACCCCGCCGGGCAGTCACCCAGCTTCGCAAGGTTGTGGCCCTCAAACCGGACCTCCCCGAACCACT
>JAQGOT010000756.1 GCA_028293465.1 Pedosphaera sp.
GTCACCAAGGGTTTCCTTGGTGTTGCAATAAAGCAAATGGGTGATCCGCGCCAGGGCGTCTGCCTGTTCAAGGGGCGCAAGGGGTGGGCCGGAGACGTCGGCGAGGTAGTGCGCGATGTGGCGCAGCACGCTGGGATCCCCGCCATCAGATTCAGAGAGCGGGCGGCCTGCGATCCACGGCAGGGCGAGGAAGCCGCGGAAAAGTCCCAATGGTTGCGGCCCCCAGCGTTTGTGCGCGCGCTCCGTCAACCGCCTTAGGGCAATCGAGGCACAGGTCTGTCCTGGCGATCGGATTGAGCCCAAGCCGGCAAATTTCCAAAAAACTGAAGCTCTTGAGTCGGCGGAGCAGCGAAACTTCAACCGTTCGAAAGTAATCGCAGCGGGCGGATATTCTGTCTGATCTGGATACAAGCTTTCACGCCACAGCCCTCCGCTCAAGTCTTGGATGTGGGGAAAGGGTTGGGTTGCGTCGCAGAGTTCCTTGGATTTTGCCGCCAACGACCCGGTCAAGGACAAACCGTTCCAACGCAGTTCTTCCGCCGGAATGACATAACGGGTGGTGCGAGCCCACCACCGCTTTATTTCCGCAGACGCGGCCTGACCCGGTGCCCGCGCATGCCCGGGCAGGAAGGAAACATCCGCGTGCTGCAATCCGGCAGAAACCCAGCTTCGGGCGACTGCGGCCATGGAGGAGCCGGAAAGGCCGGGGCCTTCATCCACCACTACTGCACGTCGCGCCTCCACCAGGGATGAAGGCGGAAGGTCAACGGTCCTATCGAAGGGGGAACCGACTGGCCGGACCGTGATGCGCGTGGAATTCCAGCCGGCCGCCTTGAGCGTGGCCATCACGAGTGCCGACAGAGTGGTTCCGATACTGCGAATGCCGATGACGAGAACGGTGTGATGGGGAGCGGAGACCGGGTTGTCGTCGATCCATTCCAAAGTAGAATGGCAGTACTGCTCCGGATAGAGCGCGTAGAATTCAAACCCTTCGGGGATTTTCACCGTGAGCGATTGGCCGGGCAATTGCGGGATGCTCTGCAAGGCCTGGCCGAAATGAGCGAGTGCTGTGTTAACCGAGTAGCCCGGCGGCGGCAGGTGCATCTGGGATTTCGCGTACGTGGCATAAAAAGCGGCGGCGGCCAAATTCGTGAGTACCCCGGCGGATCGGTGCGCGCGCTGGTTGGCATCGGAATCGCTGACGGCCTGTTCAAACTGTCCGGCCTGAATCATGAGCGCGCGGAGACTGTCGGGGTCGTCCCGTCGCGTCAGAGTGAGTTGGCAGCGCAACCCGGCCAATAACTCTTGGGAGGTGGCCCGAAATTGGGGATCCCCGAAAATGATCATCAAGCGCGCTTTCTTGGAGGATTAAATGAACGTGTGCCCGGATCAAATGGTCTATTTTGTGAAAGCATCGCAGCTGGAGCAACCTTTGGAATTATGGCGTCTTCCGCAATGAGGGGTAAACCCCATGGAGCGTGGACGGCGGAGGTTTAAGCTGCTGTGATCACGAATTATGGCTGGAAAAAGTGTCGGCATCCAGGGCGCACGCCGGGCCAACTGGTCGTTTCTGAAGCCGGTGCAACCGGATGAGAAGCTTTCAGAGATCACCGGCACGACGCCGCTCCCGCGCAGTGAATTGATCAAACGGCTTTGGGCTTACATTCAACGGCACGGCTTGCAGGACCGCGAACGCAAAGCCATCATCCACGCGGATGATAAACTGCAGGCGGTTTTCAATGGCAAACGACGGGTGACGATGGTTGAGATGTCAAAGCTGGTCTTGAGCCACCTGATTTCCTAACAATCAAGGTGGATCGTTGATGGATGAATGATTTTTCTTCATCCCGACACCCACATGCGCCATGCTGCCTGGATGGAACCGTTGTCCACGGAAGAAATCCGCCGCGCCGTCCAACTCGCCCTGACCGAGGATGTCGGCACCGGTGACGCCACCACGCTCGCAACCGTCCCGGAAACAGCCACCGCCCGCGCCCTGATGAAAGCCCGCGAACCATTGGTTCCCGCCGGCTTGGCCTTCGCCGAAACCACCTTCCGCGAGCTCTCCCCATCCCTGGAAATCCAGCGCCTCGCAACGGACGGCCATCCCGTAAAACGCGGCGAAGAACTGCTCCACATCTCCGGCTCCGCCCACGCCATCCTCACCGCGGAACGCGTCGCCCTGAACTTCGTCCAACGCCTCTCCGGCGTCGCCAGCCTGACCGCTCAATTCGTGGACGCCGTGAAAAGCACCCGGGCCAAAATTCTCGACACCCGCAAAACCACTCCGGGCTGGAGACGATTCGAGAAATATGCCGTGACCTGCGGCGGCGGTCACAACCATCGCATTGGCCTGTACGACTTGGTGCTCATCAAAGACAACCACCTAGCCGCGTTGCGCCACGAATCACCCAACGCCATCGCCGTCGCCGTCCAACGCGCCCGCGCCGCTTACCCGCAATTAAAGGTCGAGGTCGAGGCCGATACCTTGGATCAGGTCGAACAAGCCGCCGACGC
>JAQGOT010000010.1 GCA_028293465.1 Pedosphaera sp.
CGGATGCGAAAATTGACCGCTATGCACTCTTCCGAGAATTTAAGAATGCGGTAGGCCGGAAATGCAGCACATGGGAGCGCGTTCCAAGTCACTATGTGGAACTTGAGGATTGACCATGAACACTGAACAACCATTTGGGCCGGAATTTATCATGGGTGGAGCGGTTGAAATTCAGGAGGAGAATTTCCGGCTTGAGATTTGGTCCAGGCAGAAGCTGTCAGACCAACAAATCGATCAGACTTACCGGGTGTGGTTGAGGGGGCAGCGGAGGAATGTTTCCCGCAAGAACAAGCTTGTCCGCATTCAATCGAATATCGGCTGGTCGCGCTGAATGCGGCATCAGCACTGCAAGTCACAGGCATCGAAATTCGGGTTCCACAAAGGGTTTCAACGGTTCCGCTGCAAGCAATGCTGCAAGAGGTTTTCTGATATTCCCGAACGTCCGCTGGATGACATGCGTATTGAGCCGGAAAGGGCGTACCAGGTCGTTCAATTGCTTTGTGAGGGTGTGGGCATCCGCGCGATTGAACGGCTCACCCGGTTGCGCTCGCCATTTGCTACACCAACTTCTGCCGGTTCAACAGCGCGTTGAAGATCAAGGCCACTGATAGCCGCGGCGGTCAACCCTTCAGCGCGGCGAGGCTCAAGGGGAAAGTGGATTCGCGCGGTCAGGCTTCTCGCTCGCCGCGCAAGTTGTGGATTTAGTAGGTTGACCTGAGCGGAGGCTGGCGGATAATCCCAGCCTGATGGAAATGATTCGCAATGATATGCGCCAGCTGGTTATTGACCGACTGATGAAACAAGGCTGGATCACTCGTGCGTGGCTTAAAGAAGTGGACCCCAAACAAACCGCCATCATGGTGGACTGGACCGAGCAGGGCCTAACCAAGATGCAAACCCTGTGCGCTTTATACGATGAGCTGGGTTTTATTAAGGACCCCCGCCGCGGGGGAGAATTGGAAGCGCTTTACGACTTCATCAGAATCTCTCGAGGGGCCAAAGCTAAGGACGCTGAGGATGGCTCGAGCAACCAGTGAACCCACTCGCCGCACCCCACTGCCACAGCCTGCTTGCCGCACAGGGCTGGTTCGAGCTTGGCAACTCCTTGGAGGCCGCCGCCGAATTGGATACCGTATCGCATACAGTTACGTGGAAGAAACTGACCTGTTGACTGCCGCAGCCACTGGAGGTTTGATACTGGCATGATCGATGCCGTAATTGTTAGCGCGCGGACCGAGGAGCGCCCCTTCCTTCACGCCTTCACCAAGAATGATATCGTGGGCTCCTGCCCAACGATGGCCAATCTGAACTATGATCCTTTTCCGGATAACAAGCCCGATGATATTGTTCGTCGCGAGTTGATTGGCCGCGAGCTGCTCCTGCACGCCACCCTAAAAGGCAAAGACGTGGTTAATGTTCGTCCTGGCACCGCACTGCATCACGAAGGCCACGCCTTCATGATCAAGGAGGCAGAAATTGATTTTATGGACAATACCTCCAAGGTCGAAGGCAGTGCATTTCTCACAGACTGTGAACCGCGCCAAACTTTGATGAAACTGCGAGAGATGTTCGCGGCGAGTAATCGTCCCTAAGTGATCTCCCACTCTCCCGTCCCTCGGGAAGGGTTCCACCATCACCAGCGGTTCGCAAACCGCCGCCGTCGTGAACTTCATCGCCGCAACCTGACACCGCCCCCGCCAAAAAACGAGATGCCAACTGCTCGCTCGTCAACCACGAGCTGGATTTGATTTCCAGACAATTGTCGTTAGTGCTTCATCCCGAAAGCTCTCGCCATTGCTATGATCATTGCCTCAAACTTCGAATCTCCGTGGCACGTTGCCCGAATGAACCTACAAGCCTTCTCTCCATCCGGAGGCAGGGCGCTATCCACGTCGATGTGCTTGCCGTGCTGTTCGAGCGTGATCTTGACAAACTCCGCCCCCGGCCCGACTCGCTCATCCATGCAATGGGCCATGACGATTTTGGCTGAGTCCAGGGTCGTGGCATGGCCCTGCGCATCCTTGGCAAAGCAATCGGCGATGCTAATTAGGTCCTTCTTGGAGATGAACTCCTGCTGGCTCCGGAGTATCCGACTCATGAAGGAGTTGTGCATGCCTGGAATCTGCCGACAAATATCTGCCGCCTTCCAGTTCCGTTCCGCCATTAAAACTCTCAATGTTGGTGCTAATTGACTCATCTTGTACTTTCTTTTAGTTGGTTGATTCCGGCCTGAGTTCGAAGTTGTGAGCCGCATTGGGCTTAGCCCCGGCCTGAATGGTTTTGCGGTGGGCGATGCTGCTTGTGCTGTCCGATTGGCTCGTTCGCGTTATTCCTGCCATTTTTGGACCTTCAAGACCTTGGCGGCATTGCCGAGGGTCGACGTGTCGCAGACGTATTCAACTTCCTCCCACCAGTAGAGGCCCTTGTCCAGTTCTGGTTGAGTGGCGTTCATGCGTTCAACCATCGCCTCGGCGTCGGCTTGATCAACGGCCAGTATCAAAGCCATGCCTCCCGCGTCGGGGCCGTGAAGGATCGCGGTGTAGAGTTTCATCATTGGGCGGCAATCCTTGTGTTGTCTGACAATATTGTCAACCGCGTTTAACACCTCCCTCGCGTTAAACATGGCCCACTACCCCGCCAGCGAGCCATCTTGCCAAATTCCCGTGAGCCCGCCACCCTCACAGCTTGGGTCCTTATTGTTGTAAGGTCCTAAGGTCGCCGGTCAGTCGCTTGTATGGGGCTGGCCGGTTTTTCGTTGCCGCTTGGGGCGGAACCGAGGTCTCGGAAAGCCGTCTATGGGGTAAATACCCCATATGAGATGTGCCATTTTCGTATCACGCTTTGCTTTCCCATCCGCCGATGAATGACGAAAAAACAATTTTGATCGTCGATGATTACAATGATGATGTTGTGTTCCTCAAGCATGTCATGAAGAAGGCGGGCGTGGTGAACCCGGTGATGCAGGTCAATACTGGGGAGGAAGCGATGCACTACTTTAAAGGCGAGGGTGTCTTTGCCGACCGGGAGAATTTTCCACTTCCATCCATTCTGTTCATTGACCTGAAAATGCCAAGTGTCGACGGGTTTGAACTGTTGGATTGGCTTCAGCAGCAACCCCATCTTCGGTCGATGCTGGTGATCGTTGTGACCGGCGACTGGGAGAGGCGGGGCGTTACCCGCGCCTACCGGATGGGAGCGCAATCCTTCCTCGTCAAACCGTGCAACGCAGTGGACATTTTAAACCTGACCCAGACCTTTCCCGGTCCTTGGATGATTTCTCCCCCTCCTGACCCAAACCAGGACAGCGTGTAATCGGAACCCAGCAAATGCCACACCGCCGACACCCCTTTTCCTGAGGTGGAGAAACCGGACAGAGAGTCGCAATACTCACAAGTATGCCCTTTTTTCGAGCAGATCATTTTATCCCTGCTCCCACACTTGGCGCCTTTTAGTTCCAACTTAAAGCCCTTGTGATAACAGGGCAGTTGGTCGCCAGAACCTCGGCCTGTCCTCCCGAGTCCTACCTTTTTATAGGTCTTTTCAGTAAACCGACCGCGGCCTCTTGCATTGCAGGTTTAAGGCATTAACCTCGGGATTGCGGACAAGCTGGGTGACAACCCGGTTTGCCGCTTAACAGAAAGATTTGATGAGCATTACTTCCTATCCTCAGAGGATTAGCAGAGCGACCGGTTCGCACACGGGGCCAAGTCGTCCCCCGACAACTGGACGGTCGGGATTCCAATCGCCGCGTAACCGTCCGGGTTTGGAATTATGCTTATCGTGACTTGCACTCTGACCTTCCCCGATGGGCGGGAGGCAACCGGCAGCATCAAGGCGCGGTCGCCCGGCATCCTTTACGACATCACCTACGCCGGGGCTTGGGACCGCCTCACGCTCAGACCGAAGAGGGGCACGGCTTGGGATTTGGAACTGATTTTCAAGTTGGTCGCCCTCGGCAAGGGTGCCACGTTCCATGTGGAGAGAACTGGGGAATA
>JAQGOT010000021.1 GCA_028293465.1 Pedosphaera sp.
TGGATGCCGTTTTGAGCCGGCTCCGGATCTCCGGCCAAGGGGTTCAACGGCATGATGCCCGGGGCGATGTCACCCTGCTGGCCGACGCTGTGCGGAAGATGTGGAGCATGCTGCGGGCGCGGGCGGAACAGCCAGTCCTGACGCTTTACCAGGGAGTGTTGCCAGCCTTATTGCAGGCGGATTTGCCCCAACCGACGGCTTTCGCTTGAAGCCTCGGTCGCTCGTTTGTATGGTAATATAAGATGTCTGCGCCGCCATCCACCACCCCGCTTCCGCCCTTGGCCAGGCCGTTGAAGGAATTGCGCGGCGTGGGCACTGAGCGCCAGACGCAGTTGGCCCGACTTGGCCTGTTCACGGTGGAGGATCTGTTGCTGCACCGGCCTCGCCGTTACGAGGATCGCCGCCATTTCCGTTCCATCGCCGAATTGCAACTCGATGAACCGGCCACCACCCGGGGCACCATCGTCGCTCTCGGTCTCAAGCGCTTTCGCGCCGGGCAGCGCTCCGTTTTTGAAATCATCCTCGACGACGGGACGGCCCGGTTGCATTGCCGCTGGTGGAACCTGCCGTTCATGCAAAATTATTTTGCGGCCGGCGACGAGGTCTTCGTTTTTGGCAAACCCAATTCGCTCAAACCGCGCACCATCGATCATCCGGAAACCGAGGTCATCGAAGGCGGCGAGGAAAGCTTCATCCACATCAACCGGATCGCCCCCGTTTATCCGCTGACCGAGGGCTTGCCGCAACGTTGGGTGCGCTCGATGATTTGGCGCACCCTCGAGCAATTCGAATCCCACGTCGCCGAGCCATGGCCGGAACTCTTTGCCGCGCTGGCAACGAAAACCCCCGCCGCCATACCGTTCCCGCCGCGGGCTAATGCGATTCGCATGATCCATTTTCCCGAGGCGCTGGCCGACATCGAGCTCGCCCGACGCCGGTTGGCGCTGGACGAGTTCGTTGATCTTCAGCGAGAGATACAGTTGCGGCGCAAAAAATTTGAATCCAAGGCAAGCGGTCTGCCCTGCGGCGGCGACAACCGCTGGATGAAGCCGTTTCTTTCCCGCCTTGGGTTTCAACTCACGCCTGCGCAGACCCGCGTGTTGCGCGAACTGCGCCACGATCTGTCCGGTGCCCATCCCATGCGCCGCCTGTTGCAAGGCGATGTCGGCTCCGGCAAGACCATCGTCGCCGCCTGCTCCGCGTTGATGACCCTGGAGAGTGGCTACAACGTCGCCCTGATGGCCCCCACGGAGATTTTGGCCGAGCAACATTTCCAGACGTTCCGCGAATGGTTTGAGCCGCTGGGCGTCACAGTGCATCTGCAAACGGGCAGCCGCAAGACCGGTGCCGACAAATCCCAAACGCCTTTGTTGGCACCCCCTGCGGCTTCATCGGCCACGCTGATCATCGGCACGCATGCGTTGGTTGAGACCGGCTTCGCCTTTGATCGCCTCGGCCTGGTCATTATCGATGAGCAGCACAAGTTTGGCGTCACGCAACGCGAGCAATTGGTTCGTAAAGGCAAATACCCGCACCTATTGGTGATGACAGCGACACCCATTCCGCGCACTTTGGGGCTGACGTTGTATGGCGAACTGGATGTCTCGGTCATCGACGAGCTGCCCAAGGGCAGGGGACAGATCAAGACCTTCGTGCGGGCGGCGGACAAGTTGCCGAAAGTCTGGGCCTTCATCCGTGAGCAACTGGCAGAGGGACGGCAGGCGTATGTCGTTTACCCGCGGGTGGAAGAAACGTCCGGCGGTTTGAAGGCGGTCACCAAGGAATTCGCCAACCTGCAAACCGTGCTGGCCTCCTATCAGGTGGGTTTGCTGCATGGGCGGTTGAAGAGCGCTGACAAGGAGAAGGTCATGGCCGGTTTTCGCGCCAACACGGTGCAGGTGCTGCTGGCCACACCACTCATTGAAGTGGGCGTGGACGTGCCGAACGCGACCATCATGCTCATCGAGAACGCCGAACAATTCGGTCTCGCGCAGCTTCATCAACTGCGGGGACGCATCGGGCGCGGCACGCACAACTCCTTCTGCATCCTCGTGGCGGCCGCGAAGAACAAGGAGGCGCAGCAACGGTTGAAAGTGCTGGAGGAAACCAACGACGGTTTTCGGATCGCCGAGGCGGACTTGAAATTGCGCGGTCCCGGTGAATTGCTCGGGCAACAGCAGAGCGGTTTGCCCCGGTTTCGCTTCGGAAATCTGGCGGACGATTGGGAGTTGATCAAGCTGGCGCGGGAGCTGGCGGCGCAAACTTTGTCCCGCTGATTTTTTGCTTGGCGTTCGTTCTCAATGTGTTATAATCCTATAACATGAAAAGGAAACTATCCGTTGCGGTACTATTGTCGGTTCTGAGTGGCTTGGTGTTGGTTGGTTGCTCAGAGAGCAGCACGCCTCCGGCTACCCCGGCTGCTCCTTCAACGAACGCGGCGCCCGCGGCGCCCGCAGCGCCTTCCACGAATCAGTAGGAGCTACGCCCCATTCTTTTGGGGCGAGTCCAAACACAACCCGGGCATGGTGTTTCGCCCGGCTTTTTCACGTACGAATCAAAAATCTTTTCGTTCGGCGACTGAACCTCCACCTTCCGCTTTGATTTTCAGCAGAAACCAGCTAGAATTTCCACATGAAAACCGCCTTCAATTTCCTCCTCGTCGTGAGTTTGCTGCTGGCCGGGTGCGGCGAAAAAGAGACCGGTCAGCCGGCGCGATCCACGAACGCGCCCGTAAAAGGTTCGCCCAATGCCGGCAGCGGCAACCCGATGACCGCCCCGGTGGATTATTTGAACTCGCTGGGCCAGGGCCAGCAAAAAGCCCTCAAGACCGTGGACGTGGCTTCCCTCAACCAGGCCATCCAAATGTTCAACGTCCAGGAGGGGCGTTATCCCAAGGACCTCAACGAACTCGTGGATAGCAAGTTGATCACCAAGATCCCGGCCGCACCCTACGGCATGAAGCTGAATTACGACCCCAACAGCGGGAAGATCAGCGTGGTTGATCAGTAATGTTTTCTCGCTTGCGGGAGACCCCCCGGGGACAGCGCAAGAAAACTCACCGCATATTGAGGGGAGACGTTCTCTCCAGTCCCCGCGCGTTCTCAGGGTTCCCCGGCGGTTGGTTTTTCGAGCCACTCTTCGTAACTGCGTTTGGGCAGAGAGAGTCCGGCCACACTCAACACCGTCCCCGTTTTCTCCTTCGCCACGTAGAGCAGGAAGCCGCCGGGGGTTTCGATCACCGCGCTCACGTCGCCGGGTTGGCGCAATTGGACCCGCAGCACGTTCTGCAATTCACCGGGTAAATCCGCGAAGTAAAACTTCTGGTCTTTGCCCTCGAGATGCGGCGAGGAAAGGATTTGTGCGTTGGGGCCAAAGCGTTTTTGCGCTTCGAGCAAGTCCGCGTCGGGCGCGTTGGTTTCCGCCGGACGCGCGCCGAGTTGCCAGATGGTCTCGGAAACCTCGTTGCTGTGAGCCTGCCGGAGCAGTGCGATCAAGTTGGTGACCGCGGCGCCGTTGTGTCGGGCAGCAAGGAGTTGGGCCCTGACTGTTTCCACGGTCTGACGCCGGGGTGCGTGCAGGGCGTCGTCGTTGTCGAAGCGTTGCCGCAGCTCACGTTCGACGAGGATCGGTTTGGCGAGAATTTCGGAAAATCTGGAGGGGTCGTCACCCAGCGCGGCTTTGATTTCGGCAAGGATGGCCGGTGCCTGGGTGGTGGTGTTGATGCGGTTCACCTCGGCGGCGAGTTGCGCGGTGCTGATTTCGATGCCGTAGGCGCTTTTAAGCATCGCCTCTTTGTGCTGGTCTTGCTGGACGAGTTGTTCGAGGCGCGCTGGTGGCATGGTTTGCTCGAAGGGCGGCTTGTCGCCCAGGCGATGATTGTAATAAACGCGCTCGATCGCCGTGCGGTCGGCGCAGAGCCGGGACAGGTCCCCGGCCATCGCCGCAGAACAGAATGCCAGAAAAACGAGCAGCCGCGTTTTCATTGCTTTCAAGTCTCAACTCCCCTCACGGCCTTTGGTACAAGAACAGGGTCTTGCCTGGCGTGTAGGACCAGGTGTCGTTGAAGTAGCCCGCGTTGTAGCCGCCCCAGACGATCATCTCCCCGCCCGTCCAGACCGCCGTGTGGAAATAGCGTGCGGCGGGTGCGCCACTGGTGCTGACCGCTATCCACGTGTTGGCGGCCGGGTTGTAGCGTCCGCCGTCGTTGAGGGAGTCTAGGCCAAATCCGCCCCAGACGAGCATCTCGCTGCCGGTCCACACTGCCGTGTGGTAATAACGCGCAACGGGCGCGCCGGTGGCGGTGGTTGGGGTCCAGGTGTTGGCGGTGGGATTGAAGCGCCCGCCGTCATTCAAGTAGCTCGCGGCAGCGCCGCCCCAGACGATCATCTCGGTGCCCGTCCACACCGCCGTGTGCAGATTGCGCGCGGCGGGTGCGCCGGTGGTGGTGACGGCCGTCCAGGTGTTGGCAGTGGGGTTGTAGCGCCCGCCGTTGTTCAAGTAGCTCCCGCCGTTGGAGCCGCCCCAGACAATCATCTCGCCGCCCGTCCACACCGCCGTGTGTTGATAGCGCCCGGTGGGTGCGCCGCTGGTGGTGACTGCCGTCCAGGTGTTGGCGGCCGGATTGTAACGCCCGCCGTTGTTGAAGTAGCTTCCGCCGTAGCCGCCCCAGACGATCATCTCGCTGCCGGTCCACACTGCCGTGGGGAGATAGCGCGCGGCGGGTGCGCCGTTCGTGGTGATGGCCGTCCAGGTGTTGGCGGCCGGATTGAAGCGGCCGCCGTCGTTCAAGAAGCTCACATTGTTGTAGCCGCCCCAGACGATCATCTCGCCGCCGGTCCACACTGCCGTGTGTTGATAGCGCGCAACGGGTGCGCCGGTGGCGGGGATGGTCGTCCAGGTGTTGGCCGTGGGATTGTAGCGCGCGCCGTCGTTCAAGGAGTTCGCGGCAGCGCCGCCCCAGACGAGCATCTCGCTGCCGGTCCACACCGCCGTGTGTTGATAGCGCGCGGCGGGTGCGCCGCTGGTTCCCGTCGCCGTCCAGGTGTTAGCGGTGGGATTGAAGCGTCCGCCGTCGTTCAAGGAGCTCGCGGCAGCGCCGCCCCAGACGATCATTTCGCTGCCGGTCCAAACCGCCGTATGGCGAAACCGTGCGCTGGGTGCGCCGCTGGCGCCCACCGCCGTCCAGGTGTTGGCCGCCGGATTGTAACACCCGCCGTCGTTCAAATAGCTCCCGTTGTATCCGCCCCAGACGAGCATCTCGCTGCCGGTCCACACCGCCGTGTGCAAATAGCGTGCGGCGGGTGCGCCAGTGGTGGTGATGGCCGTCCAGGTGTTGGCGGCCGGATTGTAGCGTCCGCCATCGTTGAAATAGCTCCCGTTGTATCCGCCCCAGGCAATCATTTCGGTGCCGGTCCACACCGCCGTGTGATAATAGCGCGCGGACGGAGGTGCGCCATTGACACGTTCCTGCCAGGCATCGGCGGTGGTGGTGGTGCCGATTTTGACATAACCGGCATTGAGGAGCGCGGTGTTTTCCGTGACGGAGAGAATCAAGCCCCCGGTGGCCACGCCGCTTTGCCCAGCAGCGTTGAGGTTGGCCGCCGCCGCACCGGCGGCAAGCTGGCTTGAGGTGATTGAATTGCCGGCGATGTTTGCTGCCGTGACTGCGCCGGCGGCCAGTTGGGTGCCGGTGACCGTGCCCGCAATGATGGCATTGCCATTGAGCGGCCCGGTGAGATTCCCCGCAGTGGTGGCATAGGGCGTGGCGGTGAGCGGTTGGCGCGGGGCCAACGTGGTATAGGGCGCCACGCTCCCGTTGGTGCGCACCCCGATCTCCAGCCAGCGGTCCGCGCCGGGGAACACGCCCGCCCCAAAGTCCAGCGTGACCGTGAACAGACCATTGCTCACCCCCACCGGCGCCAGCGAGTTGGTGGCACCGACGGGATTACCCGCCGTGAGGGCATCGCGCAGATAAAATTGCAGGTCATAGCTGCCGTTGGCCGGACTCGCGCCATCCTTGAGCTGGCCCTGGTAGGTGAAGGCCGTGCCTTGAGCCGCGAGTCGCGGGGCGAAGGGACCGCAGAGGGTAAGCAGCAAAGTGCCGGCAAGTAGTTTCCTTAAATTCATAATCAGAAGGCATTGCGCTGTAGGCGCGGTTTTATTTGCCAAAGACGCCCGTACCATAGGGATTGTCGGCGGCGAGGCAAGCCATCAATCAGATAATCCTGACGATGACCGCTCAATTCGTTCCCTCGCATGGCGGTTTTGCACGCCCTGTTATTGGAATGGAGGACGGGGAGATGGCGGTTGGCGATCTTCGTTGATAAGGGGTATTATATGGTCACTTGCCCGTCTCCCACGGCAAATCGGCAGGGACTCAGCAGGCAGGGAGGCGTGAATGAGCTTCCGGTGAATGCTTTTTGTCTCGCCAAAGCCCCGATTCGAAGGCAAACACATTCCCTTTATTTGGCATGAATGAACAAATTGTTATCCTGGATTTTGGTTCCCAATACACGCAGGTCATCGCGCGGCGCATTCGCGAGTGCAATGTCTATTCGGTGATCCTGCGCTATGACACGCCCGCGAAGGAGATCGCGGCGTTGCAGCCCAAGGGTTTGATCCTTTCGGGCGGACCCTCCAGCGTCTATGCCAAAGGCGCGCCCTTGCCGGACAAAGCCATATTTAAACTGGGCATCCCCATCCTCGGTATTTGTTACGGGCTACAACTGCTGGCCGAATACCTCGGCGGCAAAGTAGAGAAAGGCCTGAAGCGCGAATATGGCAAGGGAACGTTGCGGGTGAAGGACAGCTTCTGCCCGCTTTTCGCGAACCTGCCCGAGACGTTGCAAGTCTGGAATTCGCATGGCGACAAACTCACGAAGATTCCCCAAGGCTTCAAGCCGGTGGCGGTGACGGAGAATTCTGATTTTGCGGCCATCGAGAATCACGCCCGGAAAATGTTCGGCTTGCAGTTTCATCCCGAGGTGGCGCACACGCCCCAAGGCCGGGAGATCATTGCCAATTTCGTCCATAGCATCTGCGGCTGCGGCAAAAACTGGACGATGCATAGCTACATCGATCAGGCCGTGGAAGCGATCCGCAGCCAGGTCGGCAAGGAGAAGGTCATTCTCGGCTTAAGTGGTGGCGTGGATTCCAGTGTCGCCGCGGCGCTGTTGCACAAGGCGATTGGCGATCAACTCACCTGCATCTTCGTGAACAATGGCCTGTTGCGCGGGCGCGAAGCGGGCGTGGTGCAGGAGGTGTTTGTCCGGCACTTCAAAATCAAATTGCAATACGAGGACGCGTCGAAACTTTTCCTGCGCCGGCTCAAGGGCGTGACTGATCCCGAGCGCAAGCGCAAGATCATCGGACGCACGTTCATCGAAGTTTTCCAAGCGGCCACCAAGCGCGCGGGCAAGGCCAAGTTTTTGGCCCAAGGCACGCTCTACCCCGACGTGATCGAGTCCATCCCCATCGCCGGCAACCCGGCGGCGATGATCAAGAGTCATCACAACGTGGGCGGTCTGCCCAAGAAGATGAAATTTCAACTGGTCGAGCCGTTGAAATGCCTGTTCAAGGATGAAGTGCGCGAACTGGGCTTGGAACTCGGATTGCCACGCGAGATCGTGCTGCGCCAGCCATTCCCCGGACCCGGTCTGGCGGTCCGGATTCTTGGTGAAGTTACCCCACGTCGTTGCGAGATCCTGCGCGAAGCCGACACCATCGTGGTGGAGGAAATGAAAGCGAGCGGCTGGTATTACAAGATCTGGCAGAGCTTCGCCGTGTTGCTCCCGGTGAAGAGCGTGGGTGTGATGGGCGACGAGCGGACCTATGAGTATACCATCGCGCTCCGCGCCGTGGAATCCCAAGACGGCATGACCGCTGATTGGGTGAAGCTGCCCTACGACCTGCTCGAAAAGCTTTCCAGCCGCATCATTAATGAAGTCAAAGGCGTCAACCGCGTCTGCTTCGATATCACCAGCAAGCCGCCGGGGACGATTGAGTGGGAGTAACACTCCAAATCTAAGTCGGTATGGGAGTGAGGATATCGCTATATGCCGTCGATGAGACTCAGTTTGGCTCTCTGGTGGAGCAACCCCTTTCATATTGGCTGCAATATTTTTCAAAAAACGGGCCGGATTCTACCGACAGTCTTTTTTTGTCGATTCCGAGCGGAATCTTTATTTTCACTCATCGCCTCAGCTGGACTTTATCCATTTGAACTGAGCATGAACTGAAGCAGGTTGAGCCAAAAGGTTCGGCTTGATGTTTCACTTATCCACTGAATGGTTGGCGGTCCTCCAAACTTTCGCCCCGTTGTTTTCCCC
>JAQGOT010000046.1 GCA_028293465.1 Pedosphaera sp.
AGATTGCCCGTGGGTTCGTCGGCCAGGACGAGTTTGGGGCGGTTGGCGAGCGCGCGCGCCACGGCCACGCGCTGTTGTTGGCCGGTGGAGAGCTGGCGGGGATAGTGTTTCAGGCGGTGGCCCAAACCCACCCGCTCCAGCAAAGCCTGGGCGAAGGGACGATCCGCCCCCGGCCCGAACGACATCCCCAACAGCACGTTCTCCAGACAGGTGTAGCCTTGGAGCAGGTTGAACGTTTGGAAGATATAACCAATCGTGGTGGCCCGCAGCCGATCCCGGGCGGGTTCGCTCAGCGCCGACATTTCCTTGCCGGCGAGCCGGATCGAGCCGGAATCGGGTTTGAGGATGCCGGCGATGAGGTGGAGGAAGGTGGTCTTGCCGGAGCCACTCTCGCCGCTGAGGGCAATCTGAGCCTGCTCGGCGAGGTCGAAGCTGGCGACGTCCACGACGGTGGGCCGGGTGCCGTCTGGGGAGTCGAAAGATTTTTTGAGATTTTGGATTTCGAGCAAGGGCATAGGTTGGTTTGGTTACGGTGATGCGGCATTGGTTCCGGTGGGTAAGGAAGGTTGCGAAAGCTTTTGTTGCAGCTCCAGGATTTGCTGCTCAACCCCGTGCGGGTCCGGAGAAACAGGAGCCAATCGCTCCAGCCACCCGAAAGCCGCCGGCAGGTTGCCCTGGCTTTCCTCCAACCGGGCCAGGTACAAGGCCAACCCGGACAAGATAAAATTGTCCTGCTCGGTCTTGGGTGCCGGTTGCTCATCCCAGCGCCGCACCCCCAGTTCCCACAGGTTGCGGGCGCGTTCGACATTCTTGCGGTCCTCGTGATAAATGCGACCCAACTCGAACAGGAGGGCGCTGTTGCCCGGGTTCGCTTTGAGTCCGTCGCGCAGGAACTCTTCCGCTTCGTCAACCTTGCCCATGCGCCGGCGCAACCAGTAGGCGGTGACGGTGTAGGTCTCGATCCGGTTCGGATCCAATTCCGCCGAGAGCTTGAGCCAGGGCAGGATTTCCCGGACTTCCCCGCCGCTGGCTTCGCCCAGGTCCGTCCCCGTCGTGGTGGCGCCGTGCGCTCCCGGTTCGTCCAGGTGCGTGTGCGCTGAAGGAAGAAAATGACGGGTGAACTCCTCGATGATGTCGCGCGGTTTGCCCATAAACGCAGTTTCTTCCCCTTCGTTGCGGCCTTTCAACGCGCCCGCATCCTCGGCCATGTGGGGCGTCTGGAAGGATTGCCGGTTGTCGAAGATGGTGGGATAAAAGCCGCTGTGAAAATAGGCGTCCGCCTTGACGAAGAAATGGTAGGCGAAGATGCGGCGACTGTCGCCCATCAAAACGCTCAGGACATCGGTTGCGCGGCTTTGTTGCCGGGCCTGCAGTTGCGGGTCAAGCCAAGTCGCCATGCTGAACGCCACCACCAGCAACAGCAGGATGACCAAACCAAGAGTCTTGGATGACCGCATAAAAATCAATTCAGTTGAGGGCTTTCCGACGGAACAACACGCACGCACCGGTCAGAAGCAGCCCACTGTAAACCAGCGCGTAGGCGAGGGCGATGCTGTAAAATTTCCAGGCGATGGCGGGCCAGTTGTGGATGATGAGGTCGCGCGCGTCGAACACCTCCAGATGCGGAAGCGCATAGTAGAAAGAATAGACAATGCTTTGACCCGGATTGGACAAGGTGAGGGCCACTTTGTTGAGATGTCTGCCGACCAGCAGAATGCCGGCGGCCACGATCAAACAAATGGTGGCGTTGGAAGAGGGGGCGGTAAAAATCAGCGATCCCAGCATCGCCATCGCGATCAGGATGGCCAGCATGAACCAATGCAAGGTGGCGGCTTGGAAGTAGTTTAACAGATGCCAGTGGTGTTCCCGGCTCACGCTCAGAATCCCAAAAAACAAGTAAAAGCAGACGAGGGCGAGGCCGCAAGCCAGCCAGCAACCCAGAAATTTTCCGACCAGCAGTTCGGTGCGGGAGATCGGCTTGGCGAGCAGCGGAAAAATGGTGCGGTTCTCCCTCTCGGAGGGCAGTTGCCGCGCGATGGTGGTGATCGCGATGATGAGCGAGGAAATCCAGATCAGCAACAGGCAGATTTCCTTCAGGTAACGCACGATCTGGTCATCATGGAAAAGCGTCACCGACGCCATGAGGCCGGTGATCAGCACGGTGATGATGAGCAGGACATAAAAGTCCTTGCGCCGATACATCTCCTTGATGACGACGCCGGCGACGGCCAGCACATTATTCATGGAACCTCCCGGGAGCGAGCAGCGCGGGGACGCGGAAAGCCCGCGGAGGTTCAATTGACCGGAGGGAAGGAGGATGGAACCCCCGGCATCGATATCCGCGACCGGATGGCGTTCCGCGCCGCCGCACTGCTGGAAAACGAATTTGGTTGTTCATGCTGGTTGGTAGCCGATGACTTTGAGAAATAGTTGTTCAAGGTTGCATTGATGTTGCCGGGCAAGGGCGTCCACGCGGCCTTCCACCTTCAATTCGCCTTGGTGAAGAATGGCGACGCGGTCGCAGACGGTCTCGACCTCGCCGAGTTCGTGGGAGGAAAAGAAAACGGTTTTCCCTTCATCCTTCAGGCGCTGAATGATTTCGCGCACCTTCATGCGGCCGATGGGATCGAGCCCGCTGGTGGGTTCATCGAGGATGAGGAAGTCAGGGTCGTTGATCAACGCCTGGGCCAGGCCGACCCGCTGCTGCATGCCCTTGGAATAAGTCTTGATGGGCCGTTTGCGGACGGCTTCAAGTTCGACAAGTTTTAGGACAGAGCTGATGCGCGATTCAGCCGTGGCTTTGGGGAGGCGGAAGAGTCGGGCATAAAACCGGAGGAGTTCCTCCGCCGTCAGGAACTTGTAGTAATAAGTCAGCTCCGGCAGGTAACCCAACCGCTGGCGGGCGATCGTTTCACGCACATCGACACCGAAGATGCGGGCCGCGCCGCTGGTCGCGTTCACGAAGCCGAGCAGAACATTCATCGTCGTGGTCTTCCCGGCGCCGTTGGGCCCGAGGAAACCAAACACCTCGCCTTGGGTGACGGAAAGATTGAGGCGGTTGACCGCCAATTTGGTGCGTTGGCCGAGTTCGTTGGAGCGATATTCCACGCTCAGGTTTTCGATCGTCAAAACTGTATTCATATTGCCTTCATCGCAGGCGGGAGGCCTGAGAACTCTGATTTGTCCGCGTTTTCGGAATTGCCGCCGAGCGGCGCAGGGCAGGAAAGCGCCCAGATCCAATTGGGAATTTCCTTCCCCGTGAACCAACCCGGGCGGCACATTAATGCGGGCAACACCCGTGGGGAGAGAGGGAAGGACGGAGAATTATGAAGGGAGGCGAGGGGGCGCGCGACCGGGCAGGAGCCCGTATTCGACCGTGGCCAGAAGTAGAACCGGTGGCAACAAAGCTTCGGTGACAAAAGCGGAAGGCGAGGCCACCACCGGAGCGGCAGAAGCGAGGTGAACCTTGCCCTGGACAAGCATGGTGACCGCGCAATTATGATCCGCGCTGCTGGCATCATGGTGCAGATGCTGGTGCAAGACGGGGGCCGCAGCCAAGGCTTGCAGACAAAGGAGAATGACCAGGCAAAGGAGCGAAAATGCTCGTTTGACAGCAGACGTCTGCGCTGGAAAGTGCGACCTCATGCTTTCTGAGATGAAGCTAAGAAACCAGATGGACTTCGGGAATTCAAGCTTTTATTGGGCAATTCATTTATGAACCGGTTGGCAACGGGCCAAACCGCTCATCTTCATCACTCAAAAGCAGCATGTCGCCTGCCAAACCTTCGGCATCAGTCCCACAAGCCAGCCCCTCTCAGACCCAGCATCGTACAGCAATCAGGCTCTGACCTCCAAGACCTCAAGGACTCCGTGGTCGTCGCAATGGGGGCCATGCGGGTGGTGCAGATGGCCGTTGACCAGGTAATCTAAATGATCGCCATGCGGCACGGCTTCGTGGCCGCACCCGGGGCCGTGGACATGGTTTTTGGGGTGTCCTCCGATGTCCTGACTGCCGGTGCAGCGATCCGGGTGCTCGGCATCGATCTCGATCACGTGTTCTTCGACACGATTTTCCTCTTGGTGTTCCAGATGGCCCGCCTCCAGGTAATCTGTGTGTCCATGATGCTGAACGGCGATGTGGCCGCAACCCGGGCCGTGGTGATGTTCTTTGGAAATGCTCATATCAGATTCCGTTGAGTAATTTAATAACCCTCCTTGCAATCCCCGTGTCCATCCAGGCACGGAACTTCACGCATAATATAACACATTCAGGCGTAGTTTAAATCCGGCAAGACGAGATTCCTTCCTTCATTTGTCCGGGCGAGTCAGATCCCGAAGTATGCTCCTGATCCCGAGGAGTTCGGCTTGGTCGA
>JAQGOT010000057.1 GCA_028293465.1 Pedosphaera sp.
CTTGCCATCGACGAAGAATTTGTCCGGTCCCGCTTCATCCTTGATGGCGAAGTCGTCACCCCAGGAGAACAGTTTTTGCTTCATTACGTAGCGCATGTGGATTCTCCTTTTAAAGACGCCACCTCACCCCAGCCCAGTGGCTTCCCAAGCCCGCCACGAGTCAGTTTCCCTACAAGAGACGTTCGCTGCGCGAAATGTGGTCCCCCACTTCGTGGCGGAGAGGGAGAAGAAAGCCTGCCCGCGACCATGCCGGTATCGAGTCAACTCGGGCTTTCATGGTTTGGCGCTCACGTCGAGGCAGGCGACGTCGCCTTTGGCGTTGCGGCAATAGATTTTGCCGTTGGCCAGCGTGGGAACGGTCCAGCATTTGCCGCCGAGCACCTGGGCACGGGAGATGATTTTGAATTCCTTGGGCGACGGTTCGGCGACGATCAACATCCCTTTGTCGCTCAGGCCGATCAGTTTGCCATCGGCCATGGTGAGGGAGCCTTTGCCGAATTCAGCATTGGACCATTTCAGCGCGCCGGTGTTCCAATCGATGCAGTGGAGTTCGCTTCCCTTGGGCCCGTCGTGGACGCCATACACATAGCCCTGCCAGGCAATGGAACTGGCGAAATGGGCCATGAGGTCCTGGTTCTCCCACACCACGGAGGGCTTGTCGTCGGTGATCTTGAGCAGGGCGTCGCCATGACCGCAACCGGAGGAGATAAGGATCTGGTCGCCGGCGATGATGGGGTCGGAGGCATTAATATCGTAAAGGGTTTTCCAAGGGTGGCTCCAGATGCTTTGGCCGTCAGCCACCCGGACGACTTCCAACGTCTGCCAACCAAAGATGGCCACGCGCGGCTCCTTGCCGGAGTTGAACGGCACGGGTGTCGCATAACCGCAAATATTTGTGCCCGAACTCCAGAGCACCTTGCCGGTCTTTTTGTCGAGCGCGGTTCCGGCTTTGCCGATGTTTAGAATGAGGCGGTCGCCTTGCACAAGCGCGGAACTGGCGAAGCCCCACGTCGGGACGCCGGCGCCGGTGGCTTCATGAACATTGTTGGACCAAATGACTGAGCCCTTGGCGGCATTGAGGCAAAACATTTCACCGGCCTTGCTCATCGTGTAAACGCGGTCGCCATCCACCGTGGGCGTTGCGCTGGTGCCGCCTTCGTAATTGCGCGGCTCCAATTTGCACGGATAGGCATGTTTCCAGATGACGGCACCGGTGGTGGCGTCGAAGCAATAGACGGTGTCGGTGTCATCGGCGTTGCCCATGGTGTAGGCGCGATTATGACTGATGGTGATGCCTGAAAAGCCGGTGCCGACGGAGGCCTTCCAAAGCCGCTTGGGGCCTTCATCGGGCCAGTTGGACTGCCAACCGGTCTCCTTGGAGATGCCGTTGAAGTCGGGCCCGCGCCAGTGCGGCCAATCGGCGGCGCGCAGGGGCGCGGCGGCCAGGAGCGACAGGGAGAGGGTTGCAAGGAGGAAAGGACGGAAAGGCAAAGAGTATTGGGGCCCTTTAATCATGATGGGATAGTTACGTTAACGTGCGCGTGGTGTCAATGGCGGGCAGGCGGGGCCTGCACCCATTTGTTGGGAGTTGGGAGTTGGGAGGCGGGAGGCGGGTGGGTGAGTGAGTCAACCGGTGAGTGGGTGGGAGAGGTTGATCGTGGCAGCTTGGTTGGGAGTTGGCCCTTTTCATGCTAGAATGAGGGTAACGTGAAATGGTACTACGCTATAGGAAACCAGGTCACCGGTCCGGTCGAGAGGGCGGAACTGGAGTCGTTGTTTAGAATCGGCACCATTACCACCGCCACGCTGGTGTTGCAGGAGGGAATGTACCATTGGGTGCCGTTTGTGGATCTCAAGAAGACCACCCAGTTCCTGCCCGCAATGGGTGAAAAAGCCGCATTACAGGTGGAGCCCACGCCTATTGTTGAAAGCGAGGAGGCGCAGGCGGGGCGAGCGGGTGAGTGAAATAGAAGGGAAGCGGGAAAAGGCGGGAACTTCGCGGCCACAGATTTCACTGATTACACGGATTGAGCGAAGGGGTGCGGCTTGGCGGATGGATCAAGGTGGCAAAATCATTTCCCAAACTTTGTCGCAGGTGCGACAAAGTTTTGTAACGAAGAACCGCCAAGCGAAGGCTTCCGGATTGATTGCGGCCCGGGAAAGTTCTTGCGGAAGTTGGATCGACATCCGTGCAGAGCAGCGAAAGGGAAACCACCAAAAGCCAGCAGAGTAGCTACAAAGAATCCCAGGAGACTCGGGCTATGTTGCCGGACGTCAGGGTGCTTTTCAAGCGCCTTGAGGTGTGTGCGGAAACATTGAGCGAGAATGCTCGAAGGTTGGACGACGGCGAGGCGGAGTCTGGTGAGGTGGGCGGAGTTTGCTGGCGCGGAGGAAATGATATAGCATCCGGTTATGCCAATCATCGCCACAGTGGAAGAGTTGGAAGCAATTTACGGTCGACCGGCGGAGACGGCCACCGTCAAAGAGGTGAATCGGGTGACGCCGCATTACCGCGCGTTCATCGACGCGGCGCCCTTTGCCGTGCTGGCGACCAGCGGGCCGGAGGGGCTGGACTGCTCGCCGCGCGGAGACGTGCCTGGCTTTGTGCGGGTTCACGACGACCGGACGCTGATGCTCCCGGACCGGCGCGGGAACAACCGGGTGGACTCGTTGCGAAACATCGTTCGCGATCCGCGCGTGGCGCTGCTGTTCCTGATTCCCGGGATTGGCAATACGCTGTGGGTCAATGGCCGTGCGCAACTCACGACCGATCCTGGTTTGCTGACGTCTTTTGCGGTGGATGGGAAAGCGCCGCGCTCGGTGGTGGTGATGGCGGTGGAGGCGGTCTATTTTCAGTGCGCGCGGGCGCTGGTCCGGTCTGATTTATGGAATCCGGAAAAACAGGTGGACCCTAAGAGTCTGCCGAGCCCGGGGCAGATGCTGGCGGCGCTGAGCGAGAACCGGGTGGGCGGCGAGGATTATGACCGAGCGTGGGGCAATCGGGCAAAGCAGACTTTGTGGTGAGCAACTCGTGGCCGCATTGGATTTGCCGCAGCGTGTGTTCAACCGTTGTCGAAGCACTCACCTCCCCGGCGGGGCATGATGGCGTCCGCGGCGATGCTTTTTGCTCGCCGGCCTGGGTTGCCGGATGCCGGGGATGAGGGGAATAAAAGGCGCCTCCACTTCGTCGTGCCGCACCGCTCTGGGATTTTTGCGTCGTCCATGCGGCGAACTTTCTCCGCGTTGCATCATCTTTACCGCCATGTCAATTTTATGCGCCTCGGCTTTGCGGGAACCTGCCAACCTTATCTTTTTCGACATAATAATTCTTCCTCCATGCGGGATCGGGGTGAACACGACTGACTTCAAGAGACCGGTTCCGTCCCGGTTGACGCCATCGTCACCCGCCTGTTCACCCGGTGAACACCTGTATATTTATTCTTAAGCTTGATGGAGGTCGGGCGCAACTTTCAATGCAGCCTGGAGGAGTTCCGGCGGCGGCAGGTGGAGCTTGCACGCATTTGCAGGCGGTGTGGGTGAAGGAAGCAGGATGGAACAACACCAGGCAAGGAGTTTTTGGCCACAGATTTCATTGATTACACGGATTGAAGGATGGGAGGAGATGAAGGTTTCCTGGGCGACATCCTCGCTCTGGCCGAGATGGCCGAGCCGGCTGTAGGCGAGGGAACAAATCAGCATCTGATAGCGGGCGACGGTGTGGCTGAAGGCGTCGCGTTCCCCGGCCAGGGTGCGGGCGACGAGTTCGGCGTAGTGTTTTCAACGGCGGTCATCGTTGTCTCGGTCATCCTATACTGAATACGTGCCGGAAAGAGGCAAAGACCCAACTAGAATCCTTGAAAGAAGGGAGTCACCGCGAACTACGCTAAATACGCGAACGGGGAAGCGGATTGGATCAGGGTTGGCGTGGTGCGGGCACTTTTGCGGTCAATTCGGTTGCCGGGAACAATCGCCCGTGTTCTGCGGGCAAGCTCCCCCTCCCCGATTCGACATTCGAAATTCCAACCTCGAAATTTGCGAACATTCGTCCTTCACTATTTGCAAGGCCCTCGACCGCGACCATGCCAACACCCGCCTCCGCGAGCTGCTGGACTCCCAAAGGGCCCAACCCCGCCTGCACAAACGGATGAAAAGACACCTTGCCGACACGACGCGACCGAGGGGGAAGCCGGGTGTAAATGAATACAAAATGAACCAAGCTGATTCTGCTGAAAAACCCCCTGTTTTTACGGGAGGCTTCAAACCGATAAAAAGTGCTCAAAAAAAATCGCCCCAGGATGAGCCGTACGCGATTTGTTTGCAGTGTCCGTAACCTTTTGGTGGTGTTTTCGATTGTTCATTTTTGATCAGATAGGTTTTTCAGCAGAATCCAAGCTATGGTTTGACCCCTTTTAGTGATTGCTCAACCGGAAGAACTGCCTTGGGCCGACAATCGGGTTCGTTACCACCAAATCACCCCCGATCAGCACGGGTGTGTTCGTGACCGCCGTCCAGGATGCGTTTGAGATCAGATTGGCGGTGGATTGGAGGAACAGCCCCGTCGCATTGTTCGTGTTCCAAGTGATTACCATCTGGTTTCCC
>JAQGOT010000074.1 GCA_028293465.1 Pedosphaera sp.
CACGACCGGCGCGGAGGGGTTGAGGGCGCTTTCGCGGATCTTGGAGCAAAGTTCAAAGCCGTCCATGCCGGGCATGCGCACGTCGAGAAAGATCACATCGTAGCGTTCGCGGGTGACCAAAGCGAGCGCCGCTTTACCGCCATCGGCAAGGTCGGGTTGGTCGAAGGCGCGTTTGAGCGAATGGGCCAAGGCGCAACGGCTGACGGGGTCATCATCGACGGCGAGGACGCGGATGGGGGGATTGGTGGCGAGATCCACGCGCAGCTCGGGGGTGCACAAATCCGCGAGCAATTCGATGCCGCCAAGGGCGGTTCGCACGATGGAGGGGCTGAATTCGTCCAGCCGTTCGGTCAGTTGCTGCAACAGAGATTCGAGAGTGAAGGCCATTTGCCAGACGGGGAGCAACTCAGGCAAGCCGGCCCGGGTTTTCAGGACGCGGATCTGGCTGCAAAGTTCACCGAGGCAATCGCGCCGAGAGGTGTTGTCCGCAGCGCGCCCGGCTTTTTCCAGCAGATGGCGCAGGTCTGAAATCTGGCCCGGCACCCAGGTGAAAAATTCCTTGACCGCCTGGCGGGCCGCCCCGGCCTCATCCACCACCGGCGTTTTGGAATCGGCGGGTGAAGGAGCGGCGACTGCGACGGGCGTGGCGTTGGCGGACGGGGACGGGGACGGAACGGGCCCGGCCCGGAGGCCGACGAGATAACTGGAGAAAGCCTCCTCCTCGGCCAAAGCTTTGGGCCAGACCGTGGGTGCGCGAGCCGGCAAGAAATGCCAAAAATGCAAATCGGAAAGCCAGCACTGGAGATCGGAGGAGAGAAGACCGAGCCCTTGGGCAAGCGTTTTGCGGAAGGCCAGCATTGTGGAAAGCACCAGCGTGACGACCAGCGCCATGATCAACCAAGTATTCGCGGTGGTTCGATGGGCGGCAGGTTGCGGCGTCACGGTCGTCGGAACGGTCACCGGGAGAGCGGCTTTTTTTTCCACGACTGGCCGGGAGTTGGTGGTTTGCTGCTCGAGCGCGGTTGGGGAGGCCGCTGCGGCTGCGGGAGCGGGAGGCTCGGCGGCGCGCAATGGGAAGCAGCCGAGGAGAAGCAGGAGCAGGGCAAGCTGAACCGGGCGGATTGGCCGGACGCTTCGGGCGGCAGGAAAATTGTGTGGCTGATGACTTTTCATGGCTGGGCCTGTTGCAGGAGATTCACGCTGGTGGCATTTCGGCCGGGGTTGATGACCTGATTCCAGGTGTAAAGGCGGATCAGCTCCATTTTCCCCTGCAGAAGCTGGGTGGCGCGGAGGTTCTCACGATTGAGTTGGACCACGGCAAATCCGAACGTAAATCCGGCGTAAATCGTGCAGAGAACGAGCACCCCCACGCCGGTGGCGATCATCGCTGCAATCAAGGCGAAAGCAGAGCGCCTCGCTCCGCCGCCTCGATTCATGAATGTGTTCGTTTTCAAGCCCATCTTATTTACACAATGCGGATTATTAGAAGCAATTCACGCGCCAGCAGGACGAGATTGTCCCAAAACTGGTGGATGGAAATGTTTAGCGCTGTCAATCAATGATTTATGATGGAAAATCGATAAATGAGAGGCGGCATGGGATTTTAAGAAAAGGAATTGAGTGACTCAAAAAAGGTGAACGGCTGTCTCCTGGAATGGTGATGAAAAATCTGGGGTCCATTCCCCCGATGCCCAGGCTGGGCCTCCCAGCCATGCTGATGGAGAGGACCCGGGCGTCTCAGGGGTTGGGGTAGGAACAAGCAAACACAAACAATGAATTCCACGGGAACCGGAGCGACCGAAGCTGAAACCGCCGAGGAGCCGCAGATCCGTGCGGCGTTAGACCGGCATTGGACCGCGTCCGCAAGGGGCGACCTGGAAGCGGAGCATGAGATCTATCAGGACGACGTGACCTGCGATTATCCCCAGTCGGGTGAACGAATTCATGGGCGGCGCAACTTGCAGGCGCTTCGAGGCCATCACCCGGCAAAACCGGCCGGCTTTGAGGTGCTGCGGCTGCTTGGGTGTGGCGCTCTCTGGGTCACTGAATACATCATCACCTACACTGATGGCCCGGTTTACACCGTGAGCATCATGGAATTCCGGGGCGGCAAGGTGGCGCACGAGACTCAATATTTTGCCGAGCCATTTGAAGCGCCCGCCTGGCGGGCGCAATGGGTCGAGCAGACCAGGGGGTGAAAGCTGCCCGCGCCGGCCAGATTCCGGCCGAGTTTGGCCTCAGCCAACCGAGTTGCTGAACCAATTGCATTACGCTTTGCCGGGGATGCAGCTCCGCTGCCACGCCTGCCAAAGTGTCATAATTATAGGACCGACCCATTCATTCCAAGTTCGCGTATTTCGCGTGGTTCGCGGTTAACGCTTGCCCCACTCCCAGGTTCCCCAATCCAAAAATCCAATCGCCTTGAAAATCAGGAAGGGGAGTAGCAACCGCGAACCACGCGAACCACGCGAAAGGGGAGGGGCCGGACAACCCAGTGACCAAGCAACCAAGTTTGGAGGGCGGAGGTGTTTAGTTTCAGGTGTTCCGTTTTCAGCGGGGAAAGAAAGGGGTCAATGACTTTGGCATCTTGGTTGGCCCGGTTGGCGAGACAAAGCCGCCGGGTCATGGCACCACGCCGGACCGAGCCCGTTAAGCTGAATATTACATAGTGATTAACTGACCCTTAACTGACCCCGTTTTCGGTTGGGACTGCCAGCGTAAGTGTCCGATTTCCGCGGGCCCGGGATCATCGCCTCAACCGAAAAAATTGGTTTCCGGGTCCCACGGGCAAACTCAGCGTGAATACATTATTGCTGTTGAGGGTGGCCGGGGCGGGAACGGCGCTCCAGCCATTGGTCAGCGCAAGGTTGGTGCTGGCCTGGAGAAGGTAATGGTTGGCGTAAGCAGGCCAGGCAAGCGCGAGCTGATTCCCATTGGCCGGCTTGGCGGACAGGACCGGATCATCATAAATGCGAAAGATATTCCCCTCTCCCCGGGACCCATACGAGGACATGGTTCCATAAAAGCTTCCGTCGCCTGCGCGCAAAAGATCGCCATAAGGCCAGAAGCCATTGGTGCCGCTGAAGCCGAACAGGAAGTTTATCGAGCCGTTGGGTGCCACGGCGAACAAGCTGTCCGGACTCTCGCCGCCATTGAAACCCAGCAGTCCATAAAAATAACCATCATGAGCGGTCACCAGAGCCGACGGTGTTTTGCCGTTGCCAAAAGGAAAAGCAGCCAAGGTTACCAGGCTGCCATTGGTGTCCATTTTGAAAACCGTGCCATAACCATAGGTGCCTCCGGATGTTGTTGTTCCGTACAGCCAACCATCCGGCATCAGCAACAAGCGGCTATGTGGCTTGGCACCATTTGTGCCTCGAAAGGAAACCTTGGTGGTGAGCTGCCCATTGGTGCTTATTTGGAAAACGGTGCCCAAATTGCTCGTTCCGCCCAGGAACGTGGTTCCATAGAGATAACCATCCCCGCCCGGCACCAAGCTGGAGTGGGGGCCGCTCCCGTTCGCGCCGACAAAGTTAACCAGCAATGTGAGGTTCCCGTTTGTTGTCACTTTGAACACCGTGCCCAGATTGCTTGCGCCGCCGGCATAAGCCGTCCCATATAAAAGACCATCATCGCCTTGCCACAACCCAGCTTGCGGCGTCGCGCCTTCGTTCAAAGAAGCGAAAGAGTGGAGGGAAGTGAAAACGCCATTTGAACTCAACTGGAACACCGTGCCGGAGTTATTGGAGCCCCCCGCGGAGGTGGTCCCGTAGAAAGCCCCATCCCTAGCTTGCAGCAATGGGGCGGCCGGGGCAGCGCCGTTGGTGCTGTTGAAATGGACCAGATTTGTGAACCCTCCTGTCAAACTGGTTTTCCACAACGTGCCATACCCGCCCGCCCCCCCGGAAGACGTGCTCCCGTAGAGCAGACCGTCAGCACCTTGGATAACACCAGATTGGCTGCGGCTGCCATCCAGGTTCCCACAATCAGCCAGCGAGGATAGCGAACCCGTTGGGGTGATTTTGAATATATTGCCGATCCAGCCCGAGCCTCCATACACGGTGGCCCCGAGAAAATTCCCGTCGCCGTCCTTGAGCAAACTACCGTAGGCGGTATCGCCATTGTTTTTGTCGAACGATGCCAAAACGGTCATGACCCCGTCCGTCGTGATTTTGAATGCCGTGCCATGCCCAAAATCGCCTGCGTAAGTGGTCGTCCCGTATAAAGACCCGTCGTTTCCGAAAGTCAGGCCGGCGTAGGGCTTAACGCCGGTGGTGCCCCCAAGTGAAACCAGCCACGGCATGGTCCCGTTCGTGTTCAACTTGAAAATGGTTCCTTGGCTGAATGTGCCGCCATAGGTGGTGGTACCGTAAAAAGCACCGTCAGGACCCTGAACCAAAGCGCCGTAGGGCTGTGATCCATTGCCGCCCGAGAAGGAAAAAAGGGTCGTCAAGGTGCCGGAGGTCGTGATTCGGAACAACGTGCCATTTTGGCTGGTCCCGCCAGCGGTGGTGCTCCCGTAAAGGTTGCCATCCGCTCCCAAGGTCAGAGGTGCAAAGGGAGAGTCCCCGTTCGTGCCGTTAAAGTGAACAAGCGTGGTCAGCGTTCCACCAGGGCTGATCTTGAATACCGTCCCCTTGTTACTCTGGCCACCGCTGACGGTGTTACCGTAAAAATTCCCATCCAGACCGATGGTCAGCCCGGACCAAGGGCCGCTGCCATTGGTGCCGGAAAATGAAAATAGATTGGTTCCACTGCCGCCCGGCGTGACCTTGAACACTACGCCAAGACCATTTGCCCCACCTTGGTAGGTGGTCCCATACAGGTTGCCAAGGGCGTCCTTGGCCAGGTCGCCGTGAACATTCCTGCCGTTGGCCACGTTGAAGGAAAACAAAATCGTCAACGCGCCCGCCGGGGTCATCCGGAACACCGTGCCGGCGTATCCCGCTCCCCCGTTACTGCTCGCGCCGTAATAATTCCCGTCATCGCCCAGGAGCAGTTTGGTGTAAAGATAATTGGGACCCGTCTCAAAGGAGTAAATTTCCTCGAACACGATGGCCCGGGCTGGTTGCAGATAAAAAAGATTGAAGCCGAGGAGAAACGACAATAACCACCGTGTCCGGCCGGCCACGGACAAAGGTTGGCCAAGCACGGCCCACAGCCACAGGATGTGCTGACAGGTTTTCCGGACAATGTGTCTTGCGATGAATTTCATTTTTTCCTTGTTGCGATGCTGGCGGCCGGGCCCGGTTTAGATGTGCTCCCGGGATAAAACAGGTTATAAACAAAAATTCGTTACCAGCCTTGTCACCCCTCACCGATGGACATCACGGCAGCTGATGGCCATTTATCCTTTGTTGATGTGCTGTAGTCAAGCGTAGACTCTGGAGAATTGGAAGGGTGTCAGAAAAGGGTCAGTCAATGACTTTGGCATCTTTGTTGGCCCGGTTGGCGAGATGAAGCAGCCGGGTCATGGCACCACGCCGGACCGAGCCCGTTAAGCTGAATATTACATAGTCATTAACCCCTTTCCTTTTTATTCGCTATCTCCCGAGCTGATCACTCCACCACGGCCGTTTCTCGCCCATTCCTTCCAATATGGAATTCTGGATATCAAGAATTGGCGGCGCATTTCTGAAATGAGTGGGGTCGCGCTCAGGGCGTGGTCCACGCCATCAATCGCTAGGAGACGGGGTGCAAGCCCCGGGCTAAGGCGAAACAGAGGCGGTATGCAAACGGCCTTATACCTGCCATTGTCACGGGCACGAATTGTCACGGCATCTCTGAGGTCCCGGTCGGGCAAAAGTCGATCGAGGCTCATGAGTTCTTCGTCCGATCCTGACATCAACGAGGCTCGTTGCAAGGAAAGCTCCGGGTTACCTTCAAATTCGCTGCGTCGCCCGTATACGAGGATCATATGGAGCGTCATCTGCCGCTCGTTAGCCATCCAGTCAGGAATTCCGTAGGATGCGATGAACTTTTGAACGTTCTCGGGTCTTGAAAACCACGTCCTCCACTGGGCGAGTTGATTTCGTGCCTGTGTAAATTCCGCAGTGGGGATTCCTGATGACTTGAAGATCCGCTTCGACGGCCTCTCAATTTCAATGAGAGTTGGGTACCAATGCGAGCTGTGTGTTGAAATCCACATGAAGTCGGGTCTTTTTGACTTTATCCCTGGAAGTTCAGGCTGTGAAACAACGGCGCAGTGAAGGGGATAATGTCCTGAGCGAGTCCCAGGGGTCCACGCTCCAGGTAAAAGCAAAGGGTTCTGCTCCAAAAACGACTGTATTGCCTTCTCCTCAGGGTCTGCAGCAAGCAGGCTCGACCATTCCCTGCGGCATAATTCAAGATAGTCCTCCGTTTCAGGCGCAGAGGGCCCACCTTTTATGGCATAAGATTTCCGGAGCATCACCGAAATATGAGCTTTCGCATTCCTGTGTGTCAAGTTGGTCACACAGAATCATGGAAGGTGTCAGACCATAGCATGGTTCATTTTTTGGACGCTGGGAGGTCAGATTGAACGCCTCTTTCATCGGGTTGATCGGCCGCTTGGCTTGGTTGTTTCCTTGCTGGTGGGTCAACCTGCTTCCGCCCTTAAACGCCCTCCGGCCGGTCCCAGACAAGGCGAACACGTTTCGCTGATTACATTGGTCATGTGGATGGGAGATGCTCGTTTGGCTCGCGCCGACGGAGTCGGCAGAATGATTTTGTTTTTTGGTGATGCGTTACCCGGGGCTGCGCTCGTGGGGAACGAGCTTTCCCCGGGCTGTAATCTGGCGGTCCTTCAGACCGCTCAGTCAGTGGTTGAGGGGGGAAGTTTTCAGTTTTCAGCGGGAAGGGACGCCGCGTGGGGGCATGTGGTAAACGGTTGGTAGTTGATGGTTGGGCGTTGAGGGCGGGAATTTCCAATGACCAATGCCCAAGGCCCAAAGAAATCCCAAACTCCAAACCTCAAGGGGAGGGGTTTTCTGGTGTTTTTAGGCGGTTATTGGCGGTTTTTCCGGGTTTTTAGGAGGTTTCGATTTCCTCGCAGACCTTGCAAAGCTTGCAAAGTGGCGTAGAAATGCGCGCCCGTTTTGTGCGACAACTCCGCGCATGAAAGATCAAACTAACAATCAAAATCAGAATCAGAATACAAACTTGGTCTCGCATCCGGACTATGATCCGGAGATCAAGGCCACGCCCGAGGAGTGGGCCGAGGCCGAGCGGTTGCGCAAGCTGGAGCAAAGCGTGGCGGCGGAGGAGGAGCGCAAGGCGGCCCGGCATCTCGCGGACGAATACCTGCCCGACCCGTACGAGGAGGATGGGGCCAAGCGCATCTGGCATGACCGGCGGCGGGGCAAGATCGGGCGGCTCCCCCGCGCGCTGCGGCTGGAGGTCAACCAGCGGCTGGTCCGGGAGGAGCCGGCCCGGGTGATCCTGGCCTGGTTGAACTCCCTGCCGGAGGTCAAGGCGGCGCTGTTGCCCTACTTTGGGAACACCG
>JAQGOT010000077.1 GCA_028293465.1 Pedosphaera sp.
TTGGCGGTTTCCAGGTCCTGGATGAACTGCCCGGTTTCCGGGTGGGCCACCTTGCCCAGCAGCATCATCGCCATGTTGGTTTGTTGGATGACCATGTTGGCAAAGAGCGCGGACATGATTTCCTCGCGGCTGGCGTTGGCCAGGGCGTCCTCGGGCATGTGTGTGGAGTCGTTCATCGATTCTTATCCTTCCTTTGCCGGGTGATTTCCGCCATCAAAAAATGCACCAGATGTTTCAGGCGCGCTTCCAGATCCACCGTTTCCAGGATCGTTTGCCGCTCCACCGGGCCTGACAGCACCGCGCATGAAACCAGGTCCGCCACCTCCTCGGGGTCGCTCAGCTTGTCCAGATATTCCAGCACGTCCTTGGCCGAGAAACCCGCCGTCTCCGCGGCTTTGGACGATTTCTCCTTGGACATCACGGGAAACGGAAACGGCATGCCCAATTTCACCCGTTCTTCGAGCAACTCGCGCACCTTGGCCAGCAGGGCGTCCACCACCAATTCGTTGCAGGGCGGCGATTCGATCGGCCGGATGCGCTGCACGCGATACGGCTTGTACCGCACCGTTTCCTCCAGTTCCACGCGCGCGATGCCCTGCAGGATCAAATGGGAGGTCCCGTCGTTGTGGCCGACGGAGACGCGAATCAATCCCAACCCGGCGATCGGGGAAGGCGTTTCGCGGGTGCGTCCCGGCTTTTGCATGGCCACGGAAAACATGCGGTTGGTATTCAGCGAGTCCAGCAGCATCTGCCGGTACTTCGGCTCAAAGATGTAAAGTGGCAGCAAGGCCTGGGGAAACAGGGTGGCATTTGGCAGCGTCATTATCGGCACTTCGCTTGGCAACTTCATAATCACAATTTAGGTGAGGACGTCAGTAAATCAAGACCGAGATATGATAAGTAAGCTTGATTAATTCTGCCATTTCGCGCATGATTGGCGTCGTATGAAGATAAAAGTCGCTTTGCTCGTTTTAGTATTAGTTTGCCTCGGCTTGGGCCTCGCCTTGGTCTCGCGCAATAAACAGGCTGCCGAGGAACACCAGAAAGATGTGGTGATCATCGAGCAGGGTTCCAACGATCTGGTCCAGACCAGCGCCAAGCTTGCAGAACAGCAACAAGTCAACTTGAAGTACGAAAAGGATATCGCCGACCGCAAGGCTGACATCGCGAAACTCTCCGCCGACCTCACCCAAACCACCGAGAACCTCGGCAAAACCGAGGCCGCCCTGAAAACCGCTCTCGAAGAGAGCGCAAAACGCGATACCCGGATCACGGAGCTCGAAAACCAGAAGGAAACGCTCGACAAACAGGCCGTCGATTTAAAGGGTAATATCAACAGCCTGGAAGGGATGATCGCCGACACCCAAAAGAAACTCGCCGCTTCCGAAGGGGACAAAGCCTTTCTGGAAAAAGAACTCAAACGGCTTGTGGCTGAGAAAACCGAGTTGGAACGCCAGTTCAACGATCTCGCGGTGCTGCGCGCGCAGGTTCACAAATTGAAGGAAGAACTCTCCGTCGCCCGCCGCCTGGAATGGATCCGCCAGGGCATCTTCGCCAGCAGCGAGCAGAAGGGCGCGCAACGCCTGATGCAGGGCGCGAACGCCGCGGTTATTCCCAAGGCCAACACCAACCGGTACGATCTGAACGTCGAGGTCAATGCGGATGGCAGCGTCAAAATCATCGCGCCCATCACCAACGCCGCGCCGCCGGTCGTCAAACCCACGGCGCAATGACCCAGGTTGCCTCACTCGTTGATTCGCATGGCCGGGTGCTGCGCGACCTCCGGGTGAGCATCACGGATCGCTGTAATTTTCGCTGCCTCTATTGCCTCCCGGAAACTGAGGCCGCGCAAAATTTCTATCGCGGGCGCTGGGCCAATCTCCCCCATTCCGAGCCCATCGCCCGGAAATGGCAGCCAAAATCCAAGATCCTCAGCTTTGAGGAAATCGAGCGGTCGGTCCGCCTCGCGGTCAGCCTCGGCATCCAAAAAGTCCGCCTCACCGGCGGCGAACCGCTCCTGCGCCAGAACGTGGACGAACTGGTCGCCCGCATCGCCCGCATTCCCGGCATCACGGACCTGGCCATGACCACCAACGGTTTCCTGTTTCTCGAAAAGGGCCGCGCTCTCCGCGACGCCGGCCTGCGCCGCATCAGCTTCAGTCTCGACTCACTCGACCGCGCCAACTTCCAGAAGATGACCGGTCGCGATGCGCTCGCCGAAGTGCTCGCCAGCATCAAGCTGGCGCAGGAACTGGGCATGAACCCCGTCAAGGTGAACGCGGTGGTCATCCGCGGCATCAATGATCACGAGATCGAAGCCCTGGCCGATTACGCCCGCGAGCACGACCTCGCCATGCGTTTCATTGAATTCATGCCCCTGGATTCCGCGCGCGCCTGGTTGAAGGAGCTGGTCATGCCCGGCAAGGAAATTTTGCAGCGATTGCAGGCCCGTCACGCCTTGAGCCCCGCGCCGCGCCGAAACCCCTCCGAGACCGCCCAACGCTGGGTATTTCCCGACGGTCGCGGGGAACTCGGCCTGATCTCCCCGGTCAGCGAACCGTTCTGCGGTCATTGCAACCGCCTTCGGCTGACGGCGGACGGCAAGCTCCGCACCTGTCTCTTCAGCGTCGTCGAACACGATTTGCGCTCCCGGCTCCGTAACGGCGCGAGCGATGAAGACCTCGCCGCCTACCTGCAATCGGTGGTGCTCCAGAAGGAAGACCGCCACCATATCGGCGAGCCCGATTTCGTCTCCCCCGAGCGCAGCATGAGCTGCATCGGGGGCTGAGCGGTTTTGCGAGGCGGGCCGCCTACTTGGCCTGCCCGAAGAGCATGAACACCCGCGGCCCCTTGTCGGTCATCAACTGGTATTGCTCCTCCTGGTGCCCGTGCGGAACCGCCAACCCGTCGCACGTCTTGTCGTGGGTCGGTTTGCCGTCCAGCAGCAGCATATAATGATGCGTGCGGTTACCCTCGATGTGATGGATCATCGCATGCCAGGAATCCTGCTTGCCATCCCGCAACAACGGAACTCTTTTCCATTGCGTGAAGGAGCCCACGAGTTCGACCGTGCCCGGTTCTTCCGTGTAGCCGTCCGGCAGCCGCCACCGGAAAATTTTGGAGTAGGTCTGCTTGCGTTCTCCTGAATCTCTCTGGGAGGAATACGCAGGTCCGGACGATTCCGGAACGAGTGGGGCGCCCTTCTGCGGAGGTTTGCGGCCCATGAATTTGCCTAAGCGTTCAAACATAATTTTATTGTCGGCGACACTTTAAGTCAGCCCCTTGCCCGATGCAAATCTCCTGATGGAAAAATGTGAAAATGTGACTTTTTTCTTCTCCCGCTCAAAACTCGCCATTTGAAATCCAACCGGCTTTCCATGTACCATCCCTCCATGACTGAAAACGAAGTGCTCCAAATTTTCCGTGACAGCGGCGCTTTGCTCGAGGGCCATTTCCTTTTGCGCAGCGGACTGCATAGCCGGCAATTTTTTCAATGCGCCATCGCCTTGCAGCAAATGCCCACCGTTGAAAAGCTGGGCGCCGCCTTGGCCGCAAAAATGCGCTCCCTCGGCGCGGTCACGGTGATTTCCCCCGCCATGGGCGGCCTTGTTCTTGGGCAGGAAGTCGCCCGCCAACTCCGCAGCCGCTTTATTTTTGTCGAAAAGGAGGAAGGCAAACTCGCGCTGCGCCGCGGTTTTAAAATCGCCCCCGGCGAAAAAATTCTGATTGTCGAGGATGTCGTGACCAAGGGCGGGCGGGTGCAGGAAACTTTGGATATCGTTCGCGCCCATCGCGGTGACGTCGTCGGCGTGGGGATGGCGGTGGATCGTACCAATGGTCTGGTGGAACTGGGCGTTCCGACTTTCAGCCTCCTGGCGCTCCAGGTCGAAGCGTTCCCCGCCGACCAATTGCCCCCTGACCTCGCGGCCACTCCCGCCGTCAAGCCGGGCAGCAAATAAGTCGCGTCAGCTTTTCTGTAAAATCTCTTTAACCCGGGTCCATGCCTCGTCGCGGGCTTTCTTGTTGGCCGGCGAGGCGTCCGGGGCTTCGCCCGCGCGCATGAAGCCGTGGCCCGCGCCTTCATACGTCACCGGCTCGTAAGTCTTCCCGGCCGCCTTCATCAGCTCGGTCGTCTTGGGATTCGTGGCCGAAATGCGCGCGTCGTTCCCGCCGTAAAATCCATAGACCGGGCAATGAATGCGCGCGATGGCTTCCTCTTTTTCCGGGGGCGGCCCATAGAAAACCAACGCCGCCTTGAGATCCTTGTTGTTCGTCGCAAAACGGAAGGACTGGCCACCACCCCAGCAGAAGCCCACCACCACCACCTTGCCATTGCACGAAGGCAGCTTGGAGACATAGTCCACCACCGCGCTCAAGTCGGCGGTGATTTGATCCGGCGGCAAGGAGGAAATCGCTTTACCCACGCCGGAGCCAAGTCCACTCGTGCCTCCGTGGTTGGGCGCCATGCCGGAAAGCAGGTCCGGCGCAATGGCAATATACCCCGCTTCCGCCAGTTGATCGGTGACGCCCCGCACCCAGTCCGTCATGCCGAAAATTTCGTGGATCACCACCACCGCAGTGGCCTTCTCCTTCACCTCGGGATAAGTGATAAACGATTCCACGTTGCGCGAGCCTTGCTTCACCTTCACCCACTCGCCGTGGCGGGGAGAGTTTTCCAGACGAGCCTTCGCCCAATCCTGCGCCGGGGCGGTGAATGCCGCCAACAGGACGGCCATCAGGGGAATTATTGATCGGTTCATAAGCATGTGGGTTTGGTTTGCTAAAGAGAATATTTCCAATTACGCCGCCGGTGTGAATCCCATCACAATATCAAAACGCGCCGCCAGTTCGCCAATCCGCGAGCCTTTCAGCGGCGCGAACGGAATCGCCACGGAGCTTTTCGCTTTGGCATCCTGGATGCCTTTGAACACGCCATCGCGCTCGTTTTGCGGCTCGCCCTGGATGTAACATTGCGTCGTGAATTTGTCGCGACCGGGCGTCTTGACCGCAAAATGGATGTGCGGCGCGCGTCCCGGATACTTCACCGGCTTGATGGTCCGGAACAAATACTCGCCCGTGGAGCCGGTCAGGAAGCGGCCGAAGCCCTGGAAGTTTGAGTCCCGTTTCGCGTGGGTGTCCTGGCTGTGGATGTAAACCCCGTTGTGATCCGCCTGCCAGATTTCCACCAGGGCATTTCGCAGCGGCTCCCCGCGCGCGTCCAGAATGCGTCCGCTCAGATAAGTCACCTCGCCCGCCGCCGGCGTGATGGCGTCATTAACGATGATCAGATCGTTATCCGTATCCAGCGGCAGATGGTCGGGATAGAACGGCCCTTCGGTCTGCCGCGGCGTGCGAACCAGTTCCTCGGCGAACGCGCCGGGCACCGCGAACAAAGCCGCGCCCAGACCGAGTTGAACGAGAAATCCCCGGCGATCCGGCAACGCAACCGCGCGGCGGACGTTGAGCTGAGTTTTCATAGGTATGAGGATTACTTTCGCTTGTTTTCAGTTAAGCGCAACTTTCCTTGTTTCGACGACCAACCGCTATTCCACCTTCTCAATGGAGAAGTTGGGGTTTTCAATCACGCCAAAACTGTTCCCAAATGGATCCGCGACGGTCGCCACCCGGATTCCGCCGCCGACATCCTGCAGCGGTTCCCGGATGGTCGCGCCCAGGCTTTCCAACCTCGCCACTGCCGCCGCCGCGTCCGGCACGCCCCAATACGCCACCGTGCCGCCCGGGCCCGGCGTTCCGTCGGGCACCAACCCCAACTCAAACCCGCCCACCGAGTAGCCCACGTAAAAGGGTTGATCGAAATAAGGCTCCCGTTCCAGCACCTGCGTGTACCACGCCTTGCCCTTGGCCAGGTCCGACATCTGATAAATGACCGTGCGTAATCCTTTGATCATAATCGAACCAGGTGCCGCTTACTTTTCCTCGATGCAATACAGAGAGTCATGCCCGCGCAGGAACAGGCTCTTGCCCGCAATCGCCGGAGAGGCATCAAACCCCTCGCTCAGCTTGTTGGTCGCCAGCACTTCAAGCTTGTCGGATTGCTTGAGCACCACGGTGGCGCCGTCGCGGCCCGGCAAATAAACCCTGCCACCCGCGCCAACCGGCGAGGCATAAACATTGGCGATGCCTTCCAGCCGCTCCGCATCAATGAGCACCTTGCCGGATTTGGCGTCGAAACAGGAAAGCATTCCCTTGTTGCCCGCCAGGCAATAAAGCTTGTCGCCATACAGCAGCGGCGACGGCACATACGGCATGCTTTTGTCATAGCGCCAGGCAATGGCGTCGGTGCCGGTCAGATCGCCGGTCTTGCCCAGGCGAATGGCCAGCAGCGCGTTCCCTTGGAATCCGCTCATGCAATAAACCACACCCTCCCCGGGCACCGGAGTGGGAATCACGTTCTTCGTCAACCCGCCGCATTCCCAGATCACTTGGCCCGTGGCCAGGTCATAACTGCGGATTTTCCCGGTGGCATCGGCGATCACCTGCGCCTTGCCGTCGTGTTCCACGATCAGCGGCGTCGCCCATGAGGTCCCTTCCTCGCGCGATTGCCGCCACAACTCCTTGCCCGTCTGTTTATCGAAGGCCACGATGAACGACCCGCCTTCATGATCACAGGTCACGACGATCGTATCGCCGAACAACGCGGCCGAGCTGCCTTCGCCGAAACTGTTTTTGATCTGGAACTTGCCCAAATCCTTCTCCCATTTCAGATTCCCTTTCAGATCGTAGCAGTGGAGCCCGCGCGAACCAAAGTAAGCGAACACCAGCTTGCCATCGGTCATCGGTGAGGCGGAAGCCAGGCTGCCCTCGCCGACATAATACCCTTCGTGCGGCACTTCTTCGCGGGCGACTTTCTGCCACAAGGTCTTGCCGGTCTGCCGATCCAGGCACAGCAGCACGAATTGATACACCTCGGTCGGTTTCTCCCCGCGCGCGCCACCACCGCCGCCCGGACGCCGGCGCTGCCCCGGCCTATCTCCCGACGGTTGGTTCGTCCCTGACGAAGCGACTGCCGGCTTGGCTTCAGGTGGCGCGGTCTCCTTCTTTTCCGCCGGCGACTCCACTTTCTTGCCGGTGCCAATCGCGGTCTGGATGAAGACCTTATTGTCCCAAATGATCGGCGTGGCCGAGCCGTTCCCGGGAATCTTCACCTTCCACTTCACGTTGTTGGTTTCGCTCCAGGTGGTCGGCGGGTTTCCGGTGGGCGCCACGCCGGTGGCCAGCGGCCCGCGCCATTGCGGCCAGTTCTGGTCAACCGCAGCCGAGGCTCCGGCCACCGCGCCAACGCCAAGCAACAGCGCCATTACGGCCACCGCTCCGGATTGCTGGAAACTGCGACGCGCGTTTTGGAAGGATCTCGTCAAACCGCACAGGTGAGTATTCATGTTTTCTCCAAGGTTCATTGGGCTGACATTAGCCCACCTCGCGATGTCGGTGCAAGCCGGACCCGCCATTTTGAAAAGGTTGCGTTCAGCCCTGCCCGACGGAGCAACTGCCACGGGCCAGTCTTTCTCTCGCCGGGACAGGGCGCGAACATCACAAGTGTTAGGTAAGCTTGGACTTCGCTTCGTCCGGGACGGACACCTTGGTCTTGCCCACATCCTTGATTTCCACCGTCGTGGTGCGGTCCACGTCCCGGTCGTTGCCATTGAAGCTGACTTTGCCCTGCACCTTGGTTTGGAACTTGGAGAGCACGCCGTCGGTGATCCAGAACTTCACCGAGCCTTTGGCATCGCTCACCGTGGGGCCGTCACCGCCGCCGGGACGCGGGCCGAACGTGAGCAATTGCTTCGCCCCCTCCTCGGTCAACTCGCCGCTGTACGCATCCTCGGCTTTCTTCAGTTCCTTCACCTTGCCCGCCAAGTTTTCCACCTCGGCGGCCGGCGATTTGAAATTCTTCAACATGCGCGCCAGGAACATGCCCGGATTCGGCTGACCATCGCCGCCCTGCGTGGCTTCCGCGAGCGTTTTCCAGCCGTCCTCCGTCTTGATGGCGCCCTTGTCGCCTTTCAGCACGGCTTCGATGGTGTTGTCGCCGCGCGTCATTGACAGAAACGTTGCCCCGTCCTTCTCGGTCTTCCCCTCCGTGGGACCAGGGCGAAACCGACCGCCGCCGCCACCACCGCCAGGCGTTTCCACCGTGGTTTTCCAACCGTAATTATCCTTCGCCGCCAGCTTTTGAGCCGCGCTCGTTACGTCATCCTTTGGGCTGGGGTCCGCGGCCATGAGTGCGCCGGCGGCCAGCATAATCAGTGAGAACAGAACATTTCTTTTCATAAGGGTTTTTGGTTTGAAGTCGATCCTGCTTTGGTTTCGTGGTGCGTCTCGGGATCGGGCGAAAGACTACTCAAATAACAAATGGATTACAATCTTTTGCGAGCCGTCCAACGCCGGACCGAAAATACGAAGCGTCCCGCTGGCATTAGATTCGCTAACCATCCCGTTCAGTAACCGCTTGCTTTTCCGCTTGAAAGCGGCTCTTATATGGCAGTTCCCGTTTTGAACCTGCTATTTATGATCCGTCCATTCTTCGCACTCTTACTCCTGGATTTTTTTAGCATCGCTCGCGCCGATGTCGCGGTCCTTACCCAGCACAACGATCTCGCCCGCACCGGGGCCAATCTTCAGGAAACCAGCCTGAACGTCGCCAATGTAAACACCAACCAATTCGGTTTGATCTTCACGCGCGCGGTGGACGACCAGGTTTACGCCCAACCGCTGGTCATGACGAATGTGAGCCTGGGCACCAATGGCACCCACAACATCGTCATCGTCGCCACCGTCAACGACTCGGTTTACGCCTTCGACGCGGACGATATCTCCGTCACCAACGCTTATTGGCAGACCAACTTTTTGAGCGCGAACGTCGTCGCCCCCTCAACACCGATATGACCGGCGCCTGCGGCGGGAATGGATCCTATAAAGATTTCAGCGGCAAAATGGGCGTTGTCAGCACCCCGGTCATCGATCCTGTGGCTGGCACCATCTATATGGTCGTCCGCACCAAGGAAAACGGCACCACCTTCGTTCAAAAGCTCCACGCGTTGGATGTTGCCACCGGCGCTGAGCGACCCAACAGCCCGGTCGTTATCACGGCGACCTATGGCGGCAATGGTGAAGGGGGCAGTGTGATCACGTTCAACCCGCAGAAGCAAAACCAGCGCGCGGCCCTCCTCTTGGTGGGCGGCTTGGTTTACATCACCTGGGCTTCCCATTGCGATTGGGGTCCGTATCACGGCTGGCTGATGGGTTACGACGCCACCACCTTGCAGCGCGTCGCGGTTTACAACACCACACCGAATGGCTCCAACGGCGGCATCTGGATGGGTGGCCAGGGGCCGGCCGCGGACACCAACGGCAACCTCTTCCTTTCCACCGGCAACGGCACGGTCGGCACCGCGAGCAACCGCCGGGATACCACCAACCGCGGCGAAAGCTTCCTGAAACTCACCCGGACCGGCACCAACCTAGCCATCACCAGTTGGTTCACCCCTTTCAACCACGCCGATTTGGAGAATACTGATAAGGATCTGGGTTCTGGCGGCATGCTGCTGATCCCCGGCACCTCCCTGGCTTTCTCTGGAGGCAAACAAGGACTCGTTTATTTGGCAAACCGCGACAACATGGGTGGCCTGACTAGCTCCACGGTCACCAACGATAACATCGTGCAGAGCTTTTATCCTTCCGGCACCAACGGCCACCAACTCCTCGGCGCACCCGTTTGGTGGGATGGTGCTGATGGCTCCTATGGCTATCTCTGGGTCTCGGGCACAGACTTCCTCCGCCAGTACAAATTCGACCGGACCAGCGGAACCTTCAATCTGCCGAACTACGCCAAAGGCACCGCAGCCGCCCCGAACGGCACACCCGGCGGCATTCTGAGTATTTCAGCGAACGGCACCAATGCCGGCAGCGGCATCGTCTGGGCGGCCCATCAACTCAACGGCAGCGCCAACCAAGCGGTGCAGCCTGGCATCCTGCGCGCTTATAACGCCCAAAACGTCACCAACGAGATTTGGAACTCGCAACAGCTCATCAGCCGCGATGCGGTGGGCAACTTCGCCAAGTTCGTTCCGCCCACCATCGCCAACGGCAAGGTGTACCTGGCCACGTTCTCCAACCGGCTGAATGTGTACGGCCTGCTGCCGCGTCCCGCCTTGACCATCGGCCAGTCGGCCGGCAAATCCGTCATCACCTGGGCCACCAACATCACCGGCTACACGCTCCAAACCAACACCAGCCTCCTCTCCGGCGGTTGGTCCGACGTCCCCGGCGGCGCGGTGGTGACCAACGGATTATTTCAAGTAACCCTGCCCAGCTCCACCAACACGCTCTTCTATCGGTTGAGGCGCTGATGGGTGGAGCGATTTGTTAGGCTGCGCGTCAACTCTCGTCAGAACTTTGCAATTCCGTGATTGCTTTTTAAACCAGTTCCGGTAAACTGGCCTTCCTGCCGTCATTACGTGAAGTATCAACCGGCTCCTCACCCGGGCCTTGCTCCCAATTCACGCTATGAGTCTGCGCTATCTGAAATATCAAATTGCGGATCTTGAAAAACTACTACATGACGAACCCCTCCTGGCCATTTGCGGACTCCTTTGCGTCCTCGCGACCGGCTGCATCATCACCATCGTGATCGACTCCATTTTGTATCGCAAAAAGAAGAGGCGGAACGCGAAGGCTTACGAGCGTTACTTGCGCTTTCGCTGAGAACAACATCTTGCGCCGCTCGTCATCGCTGGAGAAGTTCAACGCGATGGCCATCAGCGTCCGTGATGACTGCTCGACGCCCCCACTCTGAATCTTTGGGCGGAGACAGGACGGCTCCGGGATAATCACTCAAAGCCGCAATGGCAGCATCGAGCGAAGGCACCGTAAAACCGATGCGAGTTCCGAGCGTGGAAGCTCCGCCGGACGCCAAGGGATAGATTTCGAAGACACCACCATTCAGCTCAGCCGCAAAATGTTCCGGGCCGGAACCATGCCGATGCTGGCGGAATTGCAATCCCAACTGCGTGTAGAATGTCACCGCCCGCGAAATTTCAGGAGAACGCAAGACCACGAGGTTCAGGGTGATGTCACTCATAAATAGACGGAATTGCCGGACGCTCGAAGGCTACCCCGCGCCAGAACAAAACGCAAACACCCGAATCAAAGTCTGACCCTGCCCGCTTACTTCGCCTCCCAAACAACTTTCCCGCCCACCATCGTCAGCAAGACCTTCGTCCCCTTCACGTCATCAACCGGGCACTTGAGGAGGTCGCGATCAATCATGATCAGGTCGGCGAACTTCCCGGTTTCGAGTGATCCCTTTTTCTTCTCCTCAAAATTGAGGTAGGCGTTGTTGATCGTGTAAAAGCGGATGGCCTGCTCGCGGGTCAGGCATTCCTCGGGATTAATTACGGTGCCCTGGTCGGTCTGGCGGGTGAGCGTGACCCACATGCCCAGCCAGGGGTTCCACGGATTGATGCCATCGAGTGAATCCAGTTTGGCCATGTGATCGCTGCCTCCGCCGATGATCAAGCCCTTTTCAAACCAAGTCTTCAACGGCAGGAACAACTTCATGCGATTGGCGCCGAACGTTTTCATCAGGCTGAACCCGTCCTTGTAAAGCCAGGCGGGTTGCATGTCGGCACCGACGCCCAGAGCCTGGCATTTTCTCCAATTCTGCGCGGCCTGGAAATTGGCGTGCGTGATCAAGAACCGGCGCTGGGTGATATTGGTTTTGAATTGCGTGTACTGGTAGGCGTTCAGCAGGGAGTCCATGGCGGCGTCACCGGTGCAATGGGCGGTGAGTTGCCAGCCGCGCATGGCGGCTTCGCGATACAGGTCGGGCAGAATCTCCGGGTCGGTGTAGAGGATGCCGCGATAGCCGGGCTCCGTGATTTGATAGGTCGGTCCGATGCCCCAGGGGGTGCGCATGTACGCCGTCCCGATGAGCATGTCGCCGTCCATGTCCGTTTTGAGCGGTCCCATCCGCACCCAATCATCCCCTACGCCGGTGGGGCCGTAGGGCAGGTTGCGCTTGCCGGAGTTGGTGATCGCATCGAGGCGGGCCAGGGACGCATCAAGCGTTTTGCCCAATTCGATGACACGGGTGCAATTAATGCGGACAGTCAGCTCCTGATTTTTGCTCAAGTCCCGAAACAGGTCGATGGCCTCCGGTTCCGTGCGCCGCTCGCCGATGCTCGTGATGCCTTGCTCGTTATAAAGTTGATGGAGATGCTTGAGGGCGGCGCGTTGTTGCTGGGGCGTGGGCGGGCGGATGGGCGGCAGTTTCAGGAGTTGCGTCGCGTTGCGCAGCAGTCCGGTGGGCTGGTGCGTTTTTGGATTTTTCACCACCTCCCCGGCGGGCGGGTTCATGGTGCTGTTGGTGATCTTGGAGAGTTGCAGCGCTTTGCTGTTCACCATCGAAACCGGGCCGCAATTCCAGAAGACAGGATGATTGGGCGCCGCCTCATCCAACTCCTTGAGCGTGGGCAGGCGGCCCTCGGTCAACCGGGTGGGATAGAGCCGCTCCAAAATGATCCAACTGCCGGGTGGCATGGCCGCGGCCTGTGTGCGAATATAATCCTGCGCTTGGGCAATCGAAACCAGGACGGGCAGCGGCGCGTCCAATTCGCTGACGGAGGCCTTGTAGGATTGGACATGGCTGTCATACAGCCCGGGGAGGACGGTTTTTCCCTTCGCGTCGATCACCTGCGTGTTCGTCCCTTTAAAAAGCTCTATTTTGCTGTTACTGCCGACCCCGACGATCCGATCGCCCTGAACCGCCAACGCTTGGGCGCTGGGCGCATTGGAATTCACCGTGATGATCTTGGCGTTGAGAATGATAAAATCCGCCGGTTCGGGCTTGGGATCAGCGGGAAAAGCCACCGCGGTTCCCCGGACGCGTTTCGCGAGCGAAATACGGTCCACACTTTCGGCACCCGAGGCGGGTCCGCCGGCGCAGAGAGCGACGCAGACGGGCAACATCCCGCAAAGTAAGTTTGAAACTTTCATAATTAACTCGAAGCTCCGGCCAGTCCCAAAGTGAGCGGGATTTAACCGCGAGCTTGCCAGAAAAGCAGCAGGTTGTGAGCCAAGAGCCACCCTCAGGCGCGCTTTGCGGAACTATCGGCACGTGATAAAGTCCAATATAAGGGGCTGATTCTGAGCTTATGAAAGATTTGACTGTTTTTGGGGCTAAAATCCAGCCGGAAAAAGAACTGGCCGTCCTGCGGGAATTCAAGGAGTTCGCCCTGCGGGGCAACGTGGTGGATTTGGCCGTCGGCGTCGTCATTGGCGCCGCATTCGGCAACATCGTCACCTCCCTGGTCCGGGATATCATCATGCCGCCCATCGGCAAACTTACCGGCGGCGTGAATTTCAAGGACCGCTTCATCAATCTGGACCATGCCAAAATGCCGCACGTCCATTCGCTGACCGAGGCCCAGAACGCTCATCTGACGGTGATTGCTTACGGACAATTTCTCACCACGGTGGTCGATTTCGTGATCATTGCCTTTTGTATTTTCCTGGTCGTGAAAATGATCAATCGCCTGAAACGGCACGCTCCCCCCGCCGTGCCGCCGCCACCGCCAGAGCCGACCCGCGAGGAAAAATTGCTGGCGGAAATTCGCGATCTCCTCAAAGCGAGATCGTAACTACACCTTGGCCCGGGCCAGTTGTTTGGCCAGGCGGATCGCCGCCCGCATGCTCGACGGGTTCGCGATGCCTTGCCCGGCGATATCATACGCCGTGCCGTGATCCGGCGACGTGCGGATGAAGGGCAGCCCGAGCGTCCAGTTTACTCCCGTTTCAAAGCCGATCATCTTTAACGGCACCAGACCCTGATCGTGGTACATCGCCACCACCACTTCGTAATCGCCTTTGAACACGCGATAAAACAAGGCGTCGGCGGCGAAGGGCCCGGCGACATCCAAGCCGCGGCTTTTTGCGGCTTGCACGGCGGGGGTGATGACTGTCCCCTCTTCCGTCCCCATTTTGCCGCCTTCGCCGGCGTGGGGGTTCAATCCGCACACCGCGACCCGTGCTTGATGCAAACCGAGATCCGCGCAGGCTTGGGCTGCTCGTTCAATGGCCAGTTCAATTTTGGCTTGCGACAAACTTTCGGAAACCAGTCGCAACGGCACGTGGGTGGTGGCCAGCACCACGCGGAGCCAGCGCCCCCGCTCATCCTGCCCCAACAACATCATGGAGGTGCGCTCGGTGCCGGCAAGTTGGGAAAGGAATTCCGTCTGGCCGACGA
>JAQGOT010000096.1 GCA_028293465.1 Pedosphaera sp.
TCCCCGCGACTTCGCTGCGGGGCGAGAGGGACGGAGGCGCGTTGGGCGGCACACTATTGCTCGCAAGGGCTCTGCGGTTCTGATCCGCCACATCTTCGGCTTCCGGGTGAAATTACGGATGAATGGAGCGATTGAATCCGGGCGGGTGAGTGTTAGGGTTATTTAAAGGTTCAGTGTACGGAGGGGATTTACTCATATGGCCAAACAAAAAACGGCATTGGTGACGGGGGCAAACAAAGGGATTGGACTGGAGATTGCGCGAGAGTTGGCGGAGCGGGGCTTTCACGTTTTTCTTTCGGCTCGCAAGCGGGACGCGGGGTTGAAGGCGGCGGCGATGGTTCAGAAGCAAGGCGCCAAGGCCGATTTCGTGGAACTGGACGTGAGCGATCCGGCCAGCGTCAAGCGGGCGGCCAAGGAGGTGGCGGCAGCTGCGGATCATCTCGACGTGTTGGTGAACAATGCCGGCATGCATGAAGACGGTGATGGCGACGTGCTCACGACCGACCCGAAGCTGGTCCGGGAAACCATCGAAACCAATGCGCTGGGACCCTTGCGGGTCACACAGGCATTCTGGCCGCTGCTGGCGAAGAGCGATGCGGGCCGGATCATCAACGTTTCCAGCGGGGTGGGGGCGTTGCATGACATGGAGAGCTATGCGCCCGCGTATAGCATATCCAAAACCGCTTTGAATGCGGTGACCCGGCAGTCCGCCGCCGCGTTGAAGAGCAAAGGGGTGGCGGTCAATTCCGTCACGCCGGGCTGGGTCCGGACGGACATGGGTGGCACCGGCGCGCCGCGTTCGGTCCAGGAAGGAGCCGACAGCGTGGTGTGGCTGGCTACCGAAGCACCGAAGGATCTCACCGGCCAGTTCGTCCAGGACCGGCGGGTGATTCCGTGGTGAGTATCGCAACGACAAAAACTTGATCAATTGGAGGAAAAAAATATGGCGACGACCATGACAATGACAACGACGATGAAAGCCGTGCGCATTCATTCCTTTGGCGGGCCGGACGTGCTCCGCTATGAAGAGGTGCCGCGGCCGGAACCCGAAGCGAATGAAGTGCTTGTCCGCGTCCTGGCCGCCGGGGTGAACCCGGTGGATTGGAAAATTCGGGAAGGACATTTCGACGGTGTCCCGCTGCCTTCGATCTTGGGGAATGACATTTCCGGGGTGGTGGAGGCGCTCGGCCCCGCCGTGATGGACTTCCGCCTCAATGACCCGGTGTTTGGAACGGTGGCGGACGACAGCGGCGCGTATGCCGAGTATGCGGTTGCGCCGGTCTCGCATTTGGCCAGAAAGCCGGCCTCCCTGGATGACGTCCACGCAGCGGCGCTGCCGACGGCTTCGCTCACCGCCTGGCAGGCGTTGTTTGACGCAGGGAATCTTCAGGCGGGTCAGCAGATATTGATTCACGCGGCAGCGGGCGGGGTGGGCAGTTTCGCAGTGCAGTTTGCGGAGTGGAAGGGCGCCCATGTGATCGGCACCGCCTCGTTGCAAAACCATGATTACGTGCGCGAGCTGGGGGCGGATGAGGTCATTGATTATCACTCCACAAAATTCGAGGACGTGGTGCACGATGTGGACGTGGTTTTCGACACGATGGGCGGTGAGATACAGGAGCGGTCCTGGAAGGTATTGAAGCCGGGCGGGATCCTGGTCTCGATCGTCCAACCGCCCAGTCCGGAAAAAGCGCAGGCGCATGGTGTGCGGGGTGTCTTCATGGTGATGAAATCGCGGGGGGATCAGCTTGCCCGGATTGCTGATCTGGTCGCGAGGGACGTGGTGAAGGTGCATATCGAAGCGGTTTTGCCCCTGTCCGAGGCGCGCAAGGCGCAGGAAATGAGTCAGAGCGGTCACACCCGCGGCAAGATCGTGCTAGTGCCTGATGGCCATGGTGATTGAGGAGAAAATTTAATTTTCAGGTTCTCAACTTCTAATTTTCCATGGATTTTCCGGCTTTCGGCTTTCAAATTGGTTTCCGATATGGCAAGCTGCGCAAGTTAAGAAGTGAGCAGCTTCCGACGGCCGAGTCTTGGGCACATTCCAGCCAGGTTATCCCGAACTGGATGAGCTACAACAACGGTCCGGTGCTGTCATCTGAAAATCTAAAGCGATAATTATGACAACTATTGAACAACTCCTCGGCGACAAGGCTGAATCCCTGCTCGCATTCAACCAACCTAAAATTTCCAAGGACCGCCTGCATTTGCCGGGGCCCGACGTGGTGGATCGCCTGTTCACGGTGTCCAACCGCAATAATCGGGTGCTGGGCAATCTGCAGCGGTTGTTCACGCACGGCCGGCTGGGCGGCACCGGTTACCTTTCCATCCTGCCGGTGGACCAGGGCATCGAACATTCCGCGGGCGCGAGCTTTGCCAAGAATCCCGATTATTTCGACCCGGAAAACATCGTGAAACTTGCCTATGAAGGCGGTTGCAACGCTGTTGCCTCCACCTACGGCGTGCTCGGCGCCGTGGCGCGCAAGTATGCGCACAAGATTCCGTTCCTCGTCAAAATCAATCACAACGAACTGCTCACGTATCCGAACAAGTTCGATCAACTCATGTTCGGCACCGTGAAGGAAGCGGCGGACATGGGCGCGGTGGCGGTGGGGG
>JAQGOT010000110.1 GCA_028293465.1 Pedosphaera sp.
GGAAATGGAATTCTTTCTGACCCGCGCCGGCTGTGTTGTGGAATCCGTGGCTTGCACCGACCGTTATGTGGCCAAGCCGATTGAATTCCTCCTCAATCTCGGCCCTTGGCGCTATTTCATGTTCAACGCCTTCCTGCTTGCCCGGCGGAAATAAGCTGGCCCGCTCGCTTGTCACAGTCCCGTGGGATGATCGAGAAAAACCCACGGCACCTTGAATTTTCGTGAAAGTTCTTCAGCGAGGGCTTTGACCCCAAAAGTCTCCGTGGCGTAATGCCCGCCGTAAAACACGTTGATGCCCGCCTCCTCCGCCAGCGCATAAGTCCAGTGCGGGCCTTCCCCTGTGATGAACGTATCCACCCCTTCGCTCGCAGCCTGCTTCAAATGGCTTCCGGCACCGCCCGTGACCACCCCGATCCGCCGGCACACCGTCGGCCCTCCGGGCAGCAGTTTTGGCGCGGCCCCCAGGGCCTGCCCCAAGCTTTGCGTCAGATCCGTCCGGGACACCTTGGTCAGCGTCTGATATCCAAGGAATTGCTCCTTCTCGAAAAAAAATGGTTTGAGTTTACGAAATCCCAAAGCCGCGCAGAGCCGCGCGTTGTTCCCCAGTCGCGGATGCGCATCCAGCGGCAGATGCGAGCTGTAAACTGCCAGGTCGTGCTCGATCAGCAAGCGCAACAGTTCATGCCTTTTCCCCGTCCAAGGATGCGTCTTCGACCAGAACAACCCATGATGCACAATCAACAAATCCGCCTTGGCCGCGATCGCCAGCCTGACCGTCGCCAGACTCGCATCCACCGTCGCCGCAACCCGCGACACCTTCCCGCGATTCTCCACCTGCAAACCGTTCACCGCCCCGTCGTAATCCCGGAAACTTTTGGTTTGCAACAAAAGGTCGCAATCCTGAACCAATTTGAGAAGTGATACCGTCGCCATGGCGTCCATGAAAACAAAGTCAGCGGGTGAAGTAAAACGAGAAAGACCGCTCGCCATCACTGCGGGTGTGAGACCGGCTTGGCATCAGAGCTGCTAATAAGCAGGCGGTTGAATTACCAACTTCATAGCGGACATACGCGCTGGACGAGGTCAACGCCATGAGCATCTCGAATCCAATATTCTCATTGGTTTTGATGGGGCTCATTTTGTTCATGGCCGCGGCGATTTCCAAGCATTGGCGATTCTATGCCGAGCTGGGCTTGCGCGAAAGCGCCAACCCGGGTCGGACACCAGCACTGGACGGTTTGAGGGGGTTCCTGGCATTTGGCGTTTTCTTTCATCACTGCCTCGCTTGGTTTGGCCTGGTCAGGCTCGGAAAAGCTTGGGCATTTCCGCTGCATCAGGATCCCGGGATGTCCTATTATGCGGCATTGGGACCGGTTTCGGTCGATTTTTTCTTCATGATTTCCGGCTATTTGTTTTGGACCAAGGCGATTGAGAGCGAAGGACGCATCCGACCGCTCAAGCTTTACCGTAATCGCTTCCTAAGAATCGCGCCCCTTTATTTGTTCAGCGCCTCCTGCATCCTGGCCTGCGTCTTTTTCAAAACCGGCCTTCGGCTGGCCGTGCCCGCCCGTGACCTCATCGGCGATCTGCTTGGAATGTGTTACTTGGGATTTTTCACGCTGGGCACCATCAACGGGGTGTACGCCAATAACATCAATGCCGGGGTTTTCTGGTCGTTGCATTACGAATGGCTTTTTTACGCGATCCTCCCCTTCATCGCGGTCTGTGCGCGTCCGCGCAGGGCGTGGGCATTTATTGCGATCACGCTGCTCCTTTGCCTCTGGTCACCGGAGGATGTTCGGCCCGGATTCTGGGTTGGGATTGTAACGGCCCACGTTGCGCGGCAGCCGACCGTCCGGAAATTCCTCTGCTCCGCCCCGGCCACCGCCTGCCTGCTGGCGTGCATCAGCCTTTCACTATGGGGATCCATCCATGGGTCGCCGCTGCTCACCGCGTTGCTGCTCGCCTTTCCGTTCGCGGCCTTCGCCTGCGGCAACGGCATTTTTGGCCTGTTGACTAGCGCCGCCGCCAGGCAACTGGGAACCATCAGTTACAGCATCTATCTCTTGCATGGCATCGTGCTCTACTTGGGCGTGAGCCTCGTCCAATGCGTGGTGCCCCTTTCAGCCTTGTCCGTTCCCGAATGCTGGCTTTTGTGCAGCGTGTTCGGTTTGGCCTTGCCTTTGCTTTGCAGTCTCACCTACCGCTACATCGAGCACCCGTTCCTCGGGAAACTTTCCTCCCGGAAACCAGAATCGTTGAGTTCCTCCCCGCTGCTGCAGCGTCAAATGAATGCTGTCCCGGCCTCCCCGGACGTCGTCGTATCCTGAGGTGAAGCAGTTGTGAGTTTCCACTTTGAAAAACTTTATCTCACACCCGGTCACAGGCTGCACACATTCCAACGGGCGCAGGGTGACCTCGCTGAGGCCGGTTCGGAAACTGACTACGGCGCGGAGACTGCGCGATAAAAGCGCCGGGCCGGGCTGTTGGCCTGGCTGTCGGTGAAATCAAACGTGCCATTGGCCGAAGTGGTGTTGGTGTGGAGGGGCAACCAATTGGTGAGATCGCTCGCGACCTGTATCACGCAAGTCCGGTTTGGTCCGCCGGACAAATGCAATTGAAACGATCCGTTGGCGGTGGCGGGAAGCGCCGTCAAGCGGATGGGCGGGCTGAGCGCCTTCCGCAAATTGAGGCGGCCACCCGTTACGCATTTGCCCGCCAAGGCCGGCAAGGGATCGGCTGCGTTTAGCACGCGATTGATGATTTGTTGATAGGTTTCCGTTGGAAATTTGACCAGCATCAGCGCCAGTGTGCCCGTCACATAGGGCGCTGCAAAGGAAGTGCCGGCAAGCGGACCGATGTAGGAGCTATCCGAAAGAAAAAAGCTCGAATAAATTTGGTCGCCGGGCGCGGCGAGGTCCACATTGGTCGCTCCGTAATTCGAGAGGCTGCCCAGGCTGTCGTTGCGGGTTGTGTAAGCCACCGAGACGATGTTATCCAGG
>JAQGOT010000158.1 GCA_028293465.1 Pedosphaera sp.
TTGAAACCATGAACATATGCGTCTAATAATGCTTGTGTGCCTGATGTCCCTGACGGGCTGCGGCACCAGAACGAACAAGATGGTGGTAGATCTCACTTTGAAGAACAGTTCCACCAATGCCTTGAATGGGGTCGAACTCCACTGGAAAAAGAAAGGTCCCTATGTCCCCGGGGGCATTCTTGACCCGGGAACCTCTTCGTCGGCGCTGAACGTAACGTGGCCGGGGCTGCCGGACGCGAAACTAACCTTCGTCGATTACAAGACGCGAAAGCCCTACGAGATTGGGGTTTCCTTTTCTGCCGCCAACGAACAGGTCCGGGCCGGACGGTGCCACGAGGTGATCATCCAAATTTTGGGTTACGATAAGGCAGACGTGATCTGCAAGTGAGGAATGGATCTCTTTCGGTCTAGTGCTCGCAAGCAAACGAATATTATATCAAGAATTTCACGACCCCATTCGTCTTGGCGCAGACACGATTCCATTCAGTGAGCTAACCTCCGAGGCAAATGTCCGTGAGTATTGGACCCACGAACACACCCGCCACCTGCTCTTATAGGTGCTTCCATTTTACGATGTCAAACACGTGCCGGAATATCAAAAGGGCCGGGCGAAAAGCCCTCCTCTCCGCTCTGGCGTAAGCTCGATCGTCAGGCTACACTGTCGCCCATGCAATCAACCTGGAGAATTTCATCCGTTCTGGCGACGTTGTCCGTACTACTGATCGGTGCCAGTCCGCTTTTGGCCGAGGATTGGCCGCAATGGCTCGGGCCGCAACGCGACAGCGTCTGGCGCGAAACCGGAATCGTCCAAAAGTTTCCCACCAATGGTCCGGTTGTCCGTTGGCGCACGCCTGCCGGTGGCGGTTATTCCGGTCCTGCCGTCGCCCATGGGCGGGTTTACCTGATCGACCGGCAACTCGCCAAGGATGCCACCAATCCCACCGACCCTTTCCAGCGCGGCGTGATTCCCGGGACGGAACGCGTTCTCTGCCTCGAGGAAGCCACCGGCAAAATTCTCTGGCAACACGAATACGATTGTCCTTACACCATGAGCTATCCCGCCGGCCCACGCGCCACGCCCTTGGTGAGCGATGGCAAGGTTTATACGGTGGGTGCGGAAGGCAATTTGTTTTGCTTCGCGGCAAAAGATGGGAAGGTGCTTTGGTCCCATGAATTTAAGAAGGATTATAACATCCCCACGCCGCTATGGGGTTTCTCCGCCCCTCCGCTGCTCGATGGCGATCGCCTCATCTGCTTGGTGGGCGGCTCCAACACCACGGCGGTCGCCTTCAACAAAGACACCGGCAAAGAAATCTGGCATGCGCTCACCGCCAAGGAGCCGGGATATTGTTCGCCGATGATCCTCAAGGCGGGCGGCAAGCGTCAGTTGATCGTCTGGCATCCGGAATCGGTCAATTCCCTGAACCCGGAGACGGGCGAAGTTTATTGGTCCGAACCCTCAAAAATTCGCTCCGGCATGACCATTGCCACCCCGCGCAAAATGGATGACCTGCTGTTCCTCACCTGTTTTTACAACGGTTCCATGGCCCTGCGGTTGGACTCCGCCAAGCCTGCGGAGACGCTCCTCTGGCAGAGCAAGAAGGTGAGCGAGAAAGACACCGACGCGCTCCATTCCACGATGAGCACGCCGTTTCTGGAGAACGGGTATATCTACGGCGTTTGCAGCTACGGACAATTGCGCTGCTTGAATGCCGACACCGGCGAGCGGGTTTGGGAAACGTTGGCCGCCACCACGCCCGACGGAAAGGAAATGCGCTGGGCCAACGCTTTTATCGTCAAGAACGGCAGCCGCTTCTTCCTCTTCAACGAGAAGGGAGACTTGATCATCGCGAACCTGAGCCCCAAGGGCTACGAGGAAATCAGCCGCGCGCATCTGCTGGAACCCACCAACACCGCTGCTGGCCGCGATGTCCTCTGGTCCCACCCCGCCTTTGCAAACCGCTGCATGTTCGCCCGCAACGACAAGGAAATCATCTGCGTGGACTTGGCGGAGAAGAAATAAAAAGCCCGGAACTCCTCAACCCCGCCAGTGATTCGGTAAGGTATGGAGTCCCAGCTTTAGCCGGTGCAGGTTTGTGCAAACGCCGGATGCTGGAGTGTTCGCGCACCCTACCGGATAGCATCCGCGCGGAGCGAAACCTCACTCCTTGATCAGCACCAGCAAATCCTTGCTCTCCACGGTATCGCCGACCTTGGCGTGAACCTCCTGCACCGTCCCGTCGCACTGGGCGTAGATCGTGGTTTGCATCTTCATGGCTTCCATGGTGAGCAGCTTTTCGCCTTTGGTGATCTTGGAGCCAACGCTGACGGCCAGGGAGGTGATCAACCCGGGGATGGGCGCGCCAACCTGCGCGGGAATCGCCGGATCCGCCTTGAGGCGGGCCTTGACCTTCGATGGCACTGAGCGATCTACCACCGTGGTCTGGCGTGAAACGCCGTTTAACTCAAACAACACCGTGCGGCGGCCATCCGGATCCAGCGGGCTGATGTTCACGAGCCGGATGAACAGGGTCTTGCCTTCTTCGATATCCACCGAAATTTCCTCGCCCAATCGCAGGCCGTAGAAAAACGCCGACGTCGGCAGCACGGAAAGATCGCCGTAATCCCGCGAGTATTTCGCGAATTCCAGGAACACCTCCGGATACATCAGATAACTGTACAACTCGTCATCCGTGATCTCGCGTTTCAATTTGGTCGCCGTGGTCAAATCGGCCTTGGCCTTCTTGAAATTCAACGCCGGCAAAGATTCCCCCGGCCGCCCCTTCAACGGCTTGCGGTCGCCGAGCACCACCTCCTGCACCTTCTTCGGCCAGCCACCCATCGGCTGCCCCAAACCGCCCGAGAGCATGTCGATGACCGATTCCGGAAACGGCGTTGCGCCGGGTTCCAGGTTCAGTACATCCACCGGCTTGATGCCGCGGGTGATCAGGAACATCGTCATGTCGCCCACCACTTTGCTGCTGGGCGTCACCTTCACGATATCGCCAAAGAGCTGGTTCACCTCGGCGTAGGTGCGCGCGATTTCCGGCCAGCGATTCCCCAAGCCCATGCTTGCCGCCTGCTCCTTCAGGTTGGTGTATTGGCCGCCCGGCATTTCGTGCAGGTAAACTTCCGCCGTGCCCGATTTGGGCGCGGTGTCGAACGGCGCATAGGCCCCGCGCACCTGTTCCCAATAATCGGAAAACTCATTCAGCGCCAGCAGGTCCAAGCCCGTGTCTCGCGGGCTGTGCTCCACAGCGGCGACAATCGAGTTCAAATTCGGCTGGCTCGTGGAGCCCGACATCGAGGCCAGCGCCAAGTCCACGATATCCACCTGCGCATCGTTCGCTTCCAAAATCGAAGCCGCCGCCACCCCGCTGGTATCGTGCGTGTGGAAATGGACCGGGATGCCGATCTCTTCCTTCAGCGCCTTCACCAATTGATAGGCCGCGTACGGACGGCACAATCCCGCCATGTCCTTGATGGCCAGGAAATGCGCGCCCATCTTCTCCAATTCCTTCGCGAGCTTGATGTAATACTTCAGCGAATACTTCGACCGCTTCGGATCCAGGATGTCGCCCGTGTAACA
>JAQGOT010000161.1 GCA_028293465.1 Pedosphaera sp.
ACGGTTATTCGGCCACCTCGGGCGATCGTGCCCATGCCGCGTTCATCGTCATGGGGCAAAATATTCTCACGTTGACCGACGGCGGCCAGTTGGTGCTTTTCGCGGCGGACCAGAAGGAGTTTAAGGAGATCGGCACGCTGCAAGTTTGCGGAAAGACCTGGTGCAATCCGGCGTATGCCGACGGGAAGCTGTTCCTGCGCGACGCGCGGGAGTTGCTTTGCGTGGATTTGTCCGCGCAGTAGGAAACACGAGTTTTTGAGCCACAGATGGCACAGATGATGCAGATTAAGAATTCCTCCTTTCTGTGAAATCTGTGCCATCTGTGGCTTAAATGCCCTAACTTTCCCTTTGAAATTCGGCCCAATTGTCGCCAAGATACATATTCGCTTTTGTTGAGGGCGTTGGTGGTTCTCCTTGCAAGGGCTGGAATAATTTACTCATGAAACGCACGCATCATTGCAACGAACTTCGTCCCGCGCACATCGGGCAAACGGTAACCTTGTCGGGCTGGGTTCATTCCCGCCGCGATCTGGGCGGCTTGATCTTCATCGATATCCGTGACCGGGAGGGCCGCACACAGACTGTTTTCCACCCGTCGGATTTGCCCAAGGAACTTTTCGAATGCGCCGCCTCATTGCGCAGTGAATGTGTCATCAGCGTCACCGGCAAGGTGCGGCACCGTCCCGAGGGCACCAATAACACGAAGATCGCCACGGGCGAGGTCGAAGTCGGAGTCACCGGGCTGGAAGTGTTGAACATGGCCGAGGTGCTGCCTTTCCCCGTGGACGACCCGGAAGTCGCGGCGAAGGTGAACGAAGAGTTACGCCTGCAATATCGCTATCTTGATTTGCGTCGTCCCGAGATGGCGCGCAACCTCCGGCTCCGGAGCAAAGTGGCCACCGCCACGCGTGTGTTTCTCGACGAGCAGGGTTTCCTGGAAGTGGAGACCCCCACGCTGTTCAAATCCACGCCCGAAGGCGCGCGGGAATTTCTCGTGCCCAGCCGGATTCATCCCGGACAGTTTTACGCGTTGCCGCAATCGCCGCAGCAATTCAAGCAGATCCTGATGGTCGCCGGGGTGGAACGCTATTTCCAACTGGCCCGTTGTTACCGTGATGAAGATCTGCGCGCGGACCGCCAGCCCGAGTTCACCCAGGTGGATCTGGAAATGTCGTTCATCGAACGCGAGGACATCTATGCGTTGATCGAAGGAATGTTGAAGCGCGTCTGGAAGGTGGCCCTGAACATCGACATTCCCACGCCGTTCCGCCGGCTGTCGTTTGCCGAGGCGTTGAACCGCTACGGCATCGACAAGCCCGACACCCGCATCGGGATGGAACTGGCCGATTTCACCGAGGAATTCCGCGCGAGCACGTTCAAGGTGTTCAGCGGCGCGATTGCCAACGGCGGCGTGGTCAAGGCCATCAACGCCAAGGGGCTCGCCGGCGCCACGCAGGGCCAGATCGAAACCATGACCGAGTATGCCAAGAGTTTTGGCGCGAAGGGACTGGCCTTCATCAAGGTGGAAAAAGGTGAATGGAAATCGCCCATCGTGAAGTTTTTCAACGATGCGGAGAAGGCCGCGCTCACCCAAAAGCTCGCGATCGAGGAAGGTGATTTGATGTTGTTCGCCGCCGACCAATGGCTGACGGCGTGCGAAATCCTCGGCAAGATCCGTCTCTATTGCGCCGACGTCTTGAAAGAGCAGGGGAAGCTGACGATTCCCGCCGACCAGTTCAACTTCCTGTGGGTCGTCGATTTTCCGTTGCTCAGTTTCGACAAGGAACAGAACCGCTGGTACTCGAGCCATCATCCGTTCACCGCGCCGGTGGCGGAGGATATCCCGTTCCTGACGAGCGATCCCAAGAAAGTTCGCGGCCAGCATTATGATATCGTGGTCAATGGTGTTGAGCTTGGCGGCGGCTCAATTCGTATTCACCAACCAGACGTGCAAAAGACGATTTTCGAACAGGTGCTGCAGATTCCGCCGGACATGGTCAAGGCCCGGTTCGGCTACATGCTCGAAGCGTTTCGCTACGGCGCGCCGCCGCACGGTGGCATCGCGCTCGGGTTCGACCGGTTGATCGCGATTCTGTGCGGCACGCTGAGCATCCGCGACGTCATCGCGTTCCCTAAGACGGCGAAGGGGACGGACCTGATGACTGATTCCCCAGCGCCGGTGGAACCGAAACAACTCCGGGATTTGCATTTGGAACTCAAGGTGGCGAAGAAGGAAGGTTGAGCCGTCACGCGGGGTTGGCCGTCGCTGATCCCGATCGCGCCCCGGAGCCCGTTTCAAATGCCGAGGAATGAAGGCAATGAGCAAAATTCACGAAGCGAGACTCAAACTGCGGGGTGAACTCGAAGCGCCGCCGGCCTTGCGCCGGTTCGGCAGCGGTTGGATCAGCGGCGTGCTCGGGTTGGTGCTCGGGGTTGGGGGACTGCTGCTGGTGATTTCCCTACGTGCGCCGGGTCTCTTCACCATGCCCGAGGTGCGCGGATTAGAGGGCAACCCGTGGTTTCGCCTGGGACTGCATGTGCTGCTGCTGGGGGCTTTCGCATTTTCGGCGTTGAGCCTTGCCCTCCGTCCCGGAAAAGTCCTCGGCACGTGCGGCGTGACGGCCACTTTGCTGGCGGCATTGCTCGGGGGATCGCGGGCCACCGCCTTGGTGCCCGACGCCGCGCCGGTATTTCTCGGACTCGATTGGTTTGTGCTGAACGTCCTGTTCACCGGCCTCCTGTTCATCCCGATCGAGAGCATTTTTCCACAGAAGGGTGATCAAGCCATTTTCCGTGAAGAGTGGCGCGAGGACCTGTTCTATTATTTGGTGAGCAGCCTGATGGTGCAAGTGCTGACGTTTTTGACCTTCGCGCCGGCAAAATCCATCCTGACTCTGGCGCCGCTCACCGGCGTGCGGGCTTGGGTTGGAGCCCTGCCATTCGTTGTGCAGTTTGTGGCGCTGATGTTTCTCACGGACTTCGTGCAGTATTGGGTACACCGGGCGTTCCATCGCATACCGTGGCTCTGGAAATTCCACGCCGTGCATCATTCGGCGCAAAGCATGGATTGGATGGCCGGCGCCCGCATGCACTTCCTGGAGATTTTTGCACTCCGCAGCATGACGGCGATTCCAATGTATATCCTCGGCTTCAGCGATGGGGCCATGCACAGTTATATTTTCCTGGTGTATCTGTATTCCACATTCGTGCATGCCAACTTGAACTGGCGGCTTCCCATCATCGACAAAATTCTCGTCACCCCGCGCTTTCATCACTGGCACCACGGCATTGAGGCCGAAGCGGTGGATGTCAATTTCGCCATTCACTTTCCGTTGCTGGACCGCCTGTTCGGCACGTATTTTCTTCCGGAAAACAAATGGCCGCGCGGCTATGGCATTGACGGCCATCCGGTGCCAAAAGGCTATCTGTCACAGTTCAAGTACCCTTTCGTTCGCAGCGTGAAAACACCCGCTCCTGAGGCGGTCGAACCGAAAACCTAACGAAAATCCGCTTAATCCTGGATAAAGTAGCTGAGATTCTCCAATTCGATGGCGAGATTCACGTTGTTCACCATGACCTCCTCCGGTACGTGAAGCACGATGGGGGCGAAGTTCAAGATCCCCGTGATGCCGCAGCCGATCAGCGTGTTCGCCACTTCCTGCGCGGCGGCGGCGGCCACGGTCAGGATGGCCATCTTGACCCCCTGTGCGCGGATGACTTCCGCCAGTTTGTCCATGCCGAGAATGGGCTGGGTGATTTTTTTGTCCCTGCGCCGCTTGGGGTCGATGTCGAATGCGGACACAATCTCGAAGCCTTCCTTCTCGAAACCGCGATAGGAAAGCAGCGCCAAACCGAGGTTGCCGACGCCGACGAGCACGACTGGTTGGAGGCTCTTCGTCCCCAACTGGTCGGAGATCATCTGTGACAACTGCTCCACATCATAACCGAGGCCGCGCGTGCCGAACTGGCCGAAATAGGTCAGATCCTTGCGGAGTTGGGTCGATTTGACGCCCGCGACCTTGGCGAGCGCCTCGCTGGAAACCGTGCGGATGCCGTTGTCCCGGAGCCGCGCGAGGCAGCGCAGATAGATGGAGAGACGATAAATCGTCTTGCGGGGGATTTCGGGACGGTCTGGTTTCTTCAAGCTGGCAAACAAATAGTTCAATCCCGCCCGGCATGCAAGTCTGGCCTGCAACAGCGGGAAACGGATGGGGCGGCTCAGTCCACGAAAACGAGTTCGTTGGTGAGCAGCAGCACCTGGGCGTATTTTTGCCAGACGTCGAGCGTCTGCCGTCCGGTGCGGGCCGAATCCAAGAAGTCGTTCGCCGCGCTCCAGTCCATGCGCTGACCAGCCACAGTCTGGCCATCCGCGAGGAAACGAATGTCCGGCGACCAGGCAAACGAATCGCTGTCCTGGTTGCCGCGACAATCGGTGATGAAATCGATGTAGTCTCCCTGCTTGACGGCAACACGTTCCACGCGGGTTTCCTCCTTGCTGTCATGGACCAGCCATTGTTTCAACTCGCCGGCCTGGCTTGAAACGATCCGGCCACGCACGCCGTCGCCGGCGGCGGTTGGATGGGCCAGCGAGCCGGTAATGGTGATGCTCCCGTCGCGGGGGGCTATCCAGCGGCGGATGGCGGCGTGTTGCTGGTCATTGCCGGGGTGTCCGCCGTTGCCGTTGAGCAACACCCAACCGGTCTTCGGATCCGGCAGCACCGGGCCACCCTGGAAGCCGTGGCCTTCGAAATAAGGCAGCTTATGAAACTTCTTCACCCGTTTGGCGGTCTCATCGAATGTGCCGTAGCCGTAAACCCAATTTGTGTTGCCGAGCGGCGGCGCGACGGCCTGGGGCGCGTGGGTGAACGCGTGGGCAAGCTCGGTCTCCTCCCTCGTCGGTTCGCGCTGGAACGCGAGTTCATAAAGCACTTGGAGCCGTTGCTGTTCGGTGGCGGCGGCTGCGAATTCCGGCCGGGAAACGAAATTCTTGGCCTGCTCGACGACGAAGGGGCTGTTCATGAGGAACAGCGCCTGCTGCGGCACGGTGGTGTAGAAACGCCGCGGATTGGTGGTGTCGGGACTGGCGAGATCGAAGGCCCGGAAGAGATTGGGAAGGTTTTGGCGATCGATGTATCCGTAAACCGTCCGTCGCAGCGCGAAAGGTTCGGCGATGATATCCACGGCATGTCCCCCCGGGGTCAGGTCCAGCTTGCCGGAAACGGCGAGCAGGGTGTCGCGCAAGGCCTCGAATTCCAACCGTTGCCGGTTCATCCGCCACAACAACAGGTTGCCGGGATCGAGTTTGGCATACTCGGGATTGTCAGCGCTGCTTTGCTGGTAGGCGCTGGAGAGCAGGATCCAACGATGCAGTTTTTTGAGGGACCAACCTTCGTCCATGAAGCGCGCGGCCAGATAATCCAGGAGTTCAGGATGCGTGGGTGGTTCCGAACGCAAACCGAAATCGCTGGGGGTGTTGACCAGCGGTGAGCCGAAATGATGCAGCCAAACGCGGTTGACGAGGACCCGGGCGGTGAGCGGATTTTCCCGACCGGTGACGGCTTGGGCGAGTTCGAGGCGGCCGCTGCCCTTTTGGAACGGCTTGCGGGCGGGGCCGGAAAGAATCTCCAGGAATTGGCGCGGCACTTCCGGCCCGCGATTATCGGCGCTGCCGCGGATGAAGACCTGGACGTCGTGGGGATCCGGCTTGTCCACCAGCGCCATGGCGCGGGGCGGGGCGCCAAGGTGGGTGGCGTCCAGTTCATCCAGCTTGCGCCGCAGTTCGCGGTTTTTCTGGCCGACGGGGGTATCGAATAGACGGTCAAATTCGTTGCGAGGCAGGTTCGCGGGCGCGTCGGCTGCGTAAAGGATTTGACGAAGCGCCTCGGCGTCCGGTTCAGGCAAAGCCGTGGGTGGGGGAGCATTCGTGGAGGCCAGGGCGGACTGCCAGCGCTGGTCGATCTCGGTGAAGAGTTTGCCGTAGCGAGCGGCCACGTCCTTCATATCCGTTGGCAATGCACCACTGAAAGCAACGGCCACCAGTCCGTTCACCGGCATGGTCGCATGCTGGTTCGTTGCGAACCGTTGCGCGACGTCTTTGGCCTTCGCGGCAAATTCCCCGGCGGGCAAAGCCGCGAAAGCGAACCAGGGCGTGAAGACAGGATTCGTGCCTTTGCCCCAAGTCTCCAAACCGGCCAGCCACCGATGGACGACGCCGGCATCCAGCTTCTGTTTGCGCGCCAGGCCGTCCACCTCAGATTTATTCGTCAGTTGTTGGGCCTCGTATGCCACCGCCAGGTAATCGCCGGACTTCCGCCGCAATTGCTCCGCGACCTCATCCTCCTTCTTCGTGCGGTAATCTTTTCGTTCCTGCTCCTTTTTGTCGTGCTCGGCCAGGTATTGCTCGTACAGTTTGGGATCCGGCTTGGTGCCCAACAACGGCTCGCTCTCCGGTTCCATGGAACTGGCGAACACTCCGTACAGCGAATAGTAATCCTTGGTCGGGATCGGGTCATACTTGTGGTCATGGCAACGGGCACACGCCACGGTCAGGCCCATCATGCCGCGCGAGACCACATCGATGCGATCGTCGATGATGTCATGGATGTTGTTCACGAACCGGCGGCCCAGGGTCAAATAGCCGAGCGCGGCGAGCGCGCGCTTGTCCTGGCCCAGCGGCAGCAGATCCGCGGCGATTTGTTCCTGGAGGAATCGGTTGTAAGGCAGATCTTCATTGAAAGCCCGGATGACATAATCCCGATAGGTGTAGGAGTAGGGATAGCGGCGTTCTTCCTCGAACACATAGCCCTTGGTGTCGGCATAACGGGCCACATCGAGCCAATGACGGCCCCAGCGTTCGCCGTATTGCGGCGAAGCCAGCAGGCGATCCACCACCTTGGCAAAGGCATTGGGTGATTTATCAGCGAGAAACGCAGCGGTCTCGGCCGGCGTGGGCGGCAACCCGGTGAGATCGAAACAGGCCCGGCGGATCAGAGTTCGCTTATCCGCTTGCGGCGACGGGATCATCCCTTTGGCTTCCAGACGGGCTAAAATAAAATCGTCCACCGGCGTCTGCACCCAACGTTTGTTTCTAACGCCGGGGATGGGGGAGTGCTTGATCGGCTGGAAGGCCCAATGGGTGAGTGACTTCTCCCGTATGGTTCCGGTCTTGGCAGCCGTCCCGGTGTGGGTGGTGCGCGGGTCGGGGGCACCCATTTTGATCCAAGCCTCCAGCGCGGCGATTTTTTCGGGGGGGAGCTTCTTGCCTTTGGGCGGCATTTGGAGATTCTCGTCGGTATAACGGACCGCCTTAATCAACAGGCTCTTCTCCGGGTGACCCGGTTCGATGGCCGGGCCGGTGTCGCCGCCCTTTAGCAGCCCCTCTTTGCTATCGAGGACCAAGCCGCCTTTCACCTTTTCGCTCACCTGGCCATGGCACTTGTAGCAATTGTCCGCCAAAATGGGGCGAATTTTCTGCTCGAAAAATTCAATGCCTGCGGGATCGTCGGCCGCAACCGCCGTCTGTGCCGCCAGACCCAACGTAACGGCTAGGCGGGCCATGCGGCGGAATCGACCGCCTATGATTGTTGGATTCTTTGTCACGTGCCGCAACTGCTGTAACGAATGCTATAACAGAAACCGATCTCACCGTAAAACCCCAAGGAAAGACGCCGGACGGGCCTCGTTTCTTCAATCCGTCGAAATCGTCGTTCGATTTTTCGGCCCTCGCCTGAAAAATACGGCCAAGACCCCATAGAGGCATCATCCTCGGGCGTTAGGTTGGGATAGGGGAAACTATTACGTGTTTTCCCCAATGTATTAAATTTAAACGACATCCTTACCAAAGATTTTATGAATGAACGTGAAGAAAACCAATTGAGGACAGACACTGGAACCCGAGGCACGAACCTCAATCCCGCCACGGAAATCACCGGAGCCCGCGCGACCGGCGCCGGGGATGATATTACCGGATTCAGCCGCTACATCGACTTTGATGTGGTGGACAAGAACGACAAGAAAATTGGGACGCTCCATTCCTTGTGGGTGGATCGCAACGGTCAACCAGCATTCTTGGGCGTGAAAACCGGGTGGATTTTTGGCAAAAACCATGTAGTACCGGCGGACGCGGCGGAAGTAAACCAGTCAGCACGCAGAATCC
>JAQGOT010000163.1 GCA_028293465.1 Pedosphaera sp.
ACGGCGTGTCCGTCCGGATGAGTTGCTCAACAAACTCAACCGCCCCGGGAATCATCTGCGATCCCCGATAAACCACCCCGTCCATGTCGATCAAAAAACCTTTCGCCATAGTAGCCGCCTAAAAGCAACTGGCGTTCCACATGGGCGGGCCCTGCCAAAATAGCCCGCCGCGCCTGCCCTCGCTATGATTGGAAACCCTTGCCGACAAGTCATTAGCCCTCACCCTCCCGTGTTTTCGTGATCAAACAAAATACCGAACAAAACCCCGTCGCTGTCGCGATTCGCGCAGTTACCTTTAATTTGGCCACCAACAAAAAACCAATGCGTGTGTGAATGGTACCAGGCGGCGAAACCCCTTTCTCCGTAGGAGACGACGTGAGGAGACTCTAACTTTTCCCTTTTCTACGCGCACGTTCAGACACCCGCCCAACGCCTACGCCCCCCGTTCCCCATTTGAAATTCAAAATTCGTCATTCGAAATTTGCCCCCGTCCCCGCTTTCCAAAACCCGATCAACTCCCGCCACCATTCGGCGGGCTCATCGGGCAAATCATTATGTCCGGCCAGCGGATTTTCCCAAAGTTTCTTCGGCCCCGCGTAGCTCTCATAAAGTTGGCGGCCGAATCGGTTGGGAATCACCACATCCTGGCCCGCCACCAACACCGCAACCCGGCCATGATACTTGCTCAAGTAAGTTGCCGAAGGAAATTTGTCCCACAACATCCAGCTTACGGGGAAGAGGGGCATGTGATGCTGCGCCACGTCCGCCATGTTGTGATACGGCGCAACCAGAAGCACACCGGCCACCGCGTCGGGATGAGTTCCCGCGAGGTAGGCGGCCACGCCGGTGCCGAGCGATTCGCCAATCAGATATACCGGGGTGTCCTTTCCCAACAAGGTCAGTGCCTCATCCGCCGCTTGGAACAAACTCTCCTGACTCGGCGAGCCAGCCCGCGCTCCGAAACCGGGATACTCCAGAAGATAAACATCGCACTCCTCCGCGCCCTGGAGCGACCCCGCATAATCGACGCGGTCGATGGCGCATCCCGCATTCCCGTGCAGAATGAGAATGCGATCATGTGGACCTTTGCCCTGCGCAGTGTGTTTCCAACCGATCAACTCACCCGCCGCATTTTGCCAGGTTTCAAGTCTCTGGCTCTGGGCGGTTTTTGTGAAAGATTCGGCCGAGGCTCTGTAGGGATGGTAGAGAAAACTGCGTTGGCCGAGAAACACGGTGAGCAACAAACCCGCATAGATCACAGCCAGGATTATTGCCAGCCGCACACCTCGCCGGCCCCATTTGGATTGCGAAATATTGCTTCCCATTCCTGGCCTTCGGACGATCCTCGCTTTCACCTTCACCCTCCGTGAGGGGATTGCGATAACCCGCCCGCCGCTGCCCTACACCCGTTCCGCAATATACTTCTCCAGCTTGACGGCATCGGCATTGAAGACGCGGATGCCTTCGGCCGTTTTTTCCGTGGCCATCGCATCTTCGTTCATCATCCAGCGGAATTTCTTCTCATCCAGTTCGATCCGGGGAATATCGCTCTCCTTGGCCTTTGAGGGACTCAGCTTGCGCTCAACCGGCGCCGTGCTCTTCTTCAGTTCCGCCAGCAAACTCGGGCTGATGGTCAGCAGGTCACAACCCGCCAATTCCAGAATCTCTCCAGCATTGCGGAAGCTCGCCCCCATGACTTCCGTCGGGTGGCCATATTTCTTGTAGTAACTGTAAATTTCCTTCACCGACACCACCCCCGGATCTTCCGCGGGGGAGTAATCCTTGCCGGTCTTGGCCTTGTACCAATCCAGAATGCGTCCCACGAACGGGGAGATGAGCTTCGCCTTCGCATCGGCGCAGGCCACTGCCTGGGCGAGTGAAAACAGCAGCGTCATGTTGCAGTTGATGCCCTCTCTTTGCAAAATCTGCGCCGCCCGCGTCCCTTCCCAAGTCGAGGCGATCTTGATCAGGATGCGGTCCCGACCGATACCCCGTTGCGCGTAAAGCGAAATGAACCGGTGCGCTTTGTTCACCAGCCCCTCCACATCAAAAGAAAGATTCGCATCGGTCTCGGTTGATACCCGCCCCGGAACAATCTTCAAAATCTCGGCGCCGAAATCCACCAACAAATCATCCATGATCAGGCTGATCAGCGCGGGTCCGGTCGCATTCGATTTGCGGTTGTCCGCAATCGCCTTTTCCAGCAGGTGCTTGTATTCCGGCATCTGCGCGGCTTTGAGAATCAGCGACGGATTGGTCGTGGCATCCTGCGGCGCGAATTCCTTCAAGCTGCCGAAATCGCCCGTGTCAGCCACCACCTTGGTGAACTGCTTCAGTTGATCCAGTTGGCTGAGTGTCGCGGCGGTGGCTGATGTATCAAGTTGGGCGGATGGACTCATAATCGTTAATCGGTTGATCGAATTCCAAGATTAAGATGACGGATGCCGAGGGATAAAGCAATCTTGGTTTTGCCCCTTTTTGCGGCCGGGTCGAAATGCTTCGCCGCTAACCCCTGCTCATTCCGGCAGTTTGTTCTGATGGTGGCGGTTGCTGGACTCCTTCAATAAAATAGTACGGTGCCATATGCGGGCGGGTCGCCGATTTCTTTGTGCCTTCCTTCGGCCAGGTGTATTGGCACTCCTGACAATAAAATTCCTTCTCCAGCAGGCCGATCGCGGCAAGGATGCCGAGCAGGTTGGGCAGGAAAAATTTTCGGGTGAATTGCGGATATTCCACCCGCGAGGAACGGCATTCCGGACAACGGATCGCGTCACGAAGCACCCCTTCTTTCTCATCCCAGACATGTATCAACCGGAGCGCGTTTTCAAAATCACGGGAGTGGACTTTCAGCCGCACCCCGGCCAGCGGTCGGGCCACAAACCAAAGCCGTTCCATCATGGATTCGTCGTGCACCTCAACCGGAATATGGGCCTCCTCCAGCCGGTGCTTCAACGGTTCCGCGTTGCTTGCCACATTGAAAGTAGCCACAGTTATACTGTCCATAAATAAACACTAGTTCGGGCGGTGGTGAAAATCAAACCCGTGACGGGGTTGGGCTGGCTCGAGTCTGGCGGCAGGATGCCGCTACGTAGCGGCGGCCATCCCTGGCTGCCAGTGAACGCGGCTTCCAGCCGCGTGTTCCTGTCCGTGGACCTCAAAGGACTCATGGCCAACAATACTCGGACCGGGGTTGTCCAAAACCAGATTCGCGCCCTTGGCTGGGCTCACTGCGCCGCGCCTTGCTGCTTCGGAATTTTTATCTGCACCCCGCGTGGCAGGCTCGTGAAATTGACGCTCGGATTGGCCGCGCGCAAGGCGTCCGGGGAAACGCCGTAGTTGTTGGCGATTACATCGACCGTCTCCCCGGGAACATACGCGTGCAACCGCATCGGGTTGGGCAGGGGTGGCGGCGGGGTGGGGGGTGTGAAGCCGAGAAGTTGGTCATTCGCCGCCTGCTGTTGCGCCTGCACCGCCTTGAGTTGATCGGCTTTTTGTTGGGCGGTCAAATTGGGATCGCTCCGAATGCGGTCAAGTTCCTGCGCGGTCGCCTGGTTGATCGCATAAACATTCGCGAGCGCGCCCGAAGGGGCGCCGGCCTGTTCCACGGCCATCACCGCGTCTCGGTAAGCCGGATCCTTGGCCATCCGATACTCCTCATACCGGTCAGCGCCGAGCGTGGCTTTGAGGACTTCCTCCCGTTGCCGCTCCAGGGTCGCGCGCTGTTGCTGGGTGATCGGAGCGTCGCCGGCGTAATTCAGCGCGATCTGCTGGTCCAGGGGATCGCTCGCTCGGAACAGTTTCCTGAATTCCTCCTGGGTGACTTCAAAACCATGCAGATTCCTCCGCAACGTGGCGGCGCTCTGTGAGTAGCGCAAAAGAAATTCTTCGAGCTGGGCCGGGTTCAAAATCTGGGCCAGTTCGTTCCGGGTCTGCAACCGAATTCTGGCCACCTCTGCGAGGTCCGGTTTTTTCTCAGCTTTCGCCTGGGCCTCCAGGTAAGCCTGCGTCCGCTGCTGCGAACGGGTGCTGATATCCAGCACGCTCTGCTTGATTTCCGGCGAAAGGTCCCCCAGTAAAAGACCGTTCAGCACGATGCCCGGGCGCGGCGGCCCGCCGTTTGCGGCCTGTTCCCAATTCGACCCCAGCAAGGTGGTGAGCAACGTGCGCCGATCCTGTTCCAGCGATTGAAATTTGGCGGTGGCCGCCTGGTCCAACCCCGGGTCGGGGTCGGCACGCCACCATTGTTGGCTGGCCGTTACGATCTCCAGCAGGCGCTTCCGTGCGAAAAGCTGATTCACGTCGGCGACGATGATGTCGCGGATCGTTTGCTCCGGGCAATCGATGTCGCGCAGGTTCTTGATAAATTGCGGGTAATCCTCCGACTCGACTTGCTGCCAGGAGAAAAATTGCTTCCGCACGACGACTTTCGGCTGCGCGGCACCGGTGGCACCAATTGGTGCGTCGGTCGCATCGATACCGGGTACTGATCCGCGATGCCGCAGTGAGGCCACTAACGCGGCGGCAAGGGCGACGTTTAATCCTACCGAAACTATCAGAATTACACGCTGGCGCATAAGATTTTTTACTCGCAAACCTGCCTCTCGGCAAACGCTAAATGGTCCGCATCTGGAGTGCAGTTGGCTGGCTGACCAAGGCTGGATGCCGTCGAGAACGCAATTCGCACCCGGTTTCGGTTCCCGCAGGCGACCGTAAGCTCTCCTGGTATGCTTGTCCAGCCCTCCCCGCCCTGGCTCCAGACTAAAAATGTATTGACCAGCGGACGGTGAAACCATTTCGTAGTGCCTTTGAATGGCCAAACGGTCCGGGCCAATCCACTCTGAATGAAGGATGTGGGATAACTCGGCTCGAATTCCGGCTGATAAGAATTGAGATGAAACAAAAAGCTTACGCCCGCGCTGGTGTGGATATCGACCTCGGCAATCGCGTCAAGGCCACGCTGCCGCAGCTCCTCGCCTCTACCCACCGTCCGGAGGTGCTCGGTAAGGTAGGGGGCTTCGGCGGTCTCTTCGCGCTCGACGTCAAAAAATATAAGCAGCCCGTGCTCGTCTCCAGCACCGACGGCGTCGGCACCAAACTCAAACTGGCCTTCGCCATGGACCAGCACGACACCATTGGTGAAGACCTGGTCAATCACTGCGTTGATGACATCGCGGTGCTCGGGGCGGAACCGCTCTTTTTTCTGGACTACATCGGCACGGGCAAGCTGAAGCCGCATGTCTTCACCCAGTTGATCGCCGGCTTCGCGCGCGGCTGCGCCCGGAACCGCTGTGCGCTCATCGGCGGCGAGACGGCGCAGATGCCCGGCTTCTATCAACCCGGCGAGTACGACGTGAGCGGCACCATCGTCGGCGTGGTGGAGAAGTCCAAAATGCTCGATGGCCGGACCATCAAACCGGGTGATGCCGTCATCGGCCTCGCCTCCAGCGGCCTGCACACGAACGGCTACTCGCTGGCCCGCCAGATTTTCTTCGAGCAGATGAAACTTAAACCGAAAAGCCGCGTGCCGGGGCTCGACGGCAGCATCGGCAGTGAATTGCTCAAGGTCCACGTCAGCTACGGTCCGCTCGTGCAGAAGTTGTTGAAAAAATTTAATCTCGCCAAATCAGGCGGGGCAGGGGCCTCGCGGATCATCAAGGGGTTGGCCCATATCACCGGCGGCGGTTTCGTGGACAATATCCCACGCGTCCTTCCAAAGAATTGCGATGTGCTCATCCGCAAGGGTTCCTGGGACATGCTGCCGATTTTCCAGCTCATTCAAACCAAAGGCGGCGTTCCCGAGGCGGAACTCTACCAGGTCTTCAACATGGGCATCGGGATGACCATCATCGTTGCCGGCGACCAGGCCGACGGCGTACTAAAATTCATCCGGGCGCAGCAGCAAAAGGCCTGGTTGATTGGCGAGGTGGTTCAGGGCAAAGGTGACGCTAGGGTGGTAGCCTAATCGGGATGAAGCTTTTGGTCATCGGTTCCGGGGGACGCGAGCACGCGCTGGTTTGGAAACTGGCGCAATCGCCGCACGTCACCCAGATGTGGTGCGCGCCCGGGAATGCCGGGATCGCCGCCGAGCATCTGACTACGAATCAGAAGGTGGAGTGCGTCAACCTCAACGCGGATGATTTACCCCGCTTGCTCGCCTTCGCTCAGGAAAAGAAACCGGAGCTGACCGTCGTCGGGCCGGACAATCCGCTCGCGCT
>JAQGOT010000189.1 GCA_028293465.1 Pedosphaera sp.
CGCGGGCGATGCGGAACGCCTTTTATTTCGACGACCTCTACGAAAAAATTCTCATTCCGTGCCCGCAGGAAGCGCTCGCCAAGCTGGCGGATGCCATCGACCGCAGGATCATCGCCGGGTTCGTGGTGCGCGGCTCGCAGGGGACCACTGAATTGGTCGGCCGCGCCTTGCGCTTGTTGCAAACCGGCAGTCTGCAAACCTATGCGTTCCTCCTGGTGGCGGGCGTGGCCGTGGTGCTCTATTTCATTCTCGTGCGATAAAACATGTCCCCGCTTACCTACATCATTCTTTGGCCGCTCGTGGCGGCATTGCTGCTCTGCCTGGTGCCGCGCAATTACGGCTTTCTCATGCGCCTGGTCGCCCTGGCGGTCACGCTCCTCACCATGATTCTGGCGGTGAAAATGTTCTGGCAATATGACAGCGCGCCAGCCGGCCCGAACGGCATCAAATTCGAACAATTGGTGCCTTGGGTGAGTTCGTTGGGCATCAGTTATCACGTGGGTGTGGATGGCTTGAACGTGGGCTTGATCCTGATGGGCTCGATCGTGGCCTTTGCCGCCGCGTGCTGCGGTTGGGAAATCCGCAATCGCGAAAAGGAATTCTACATTTTGCTGCTCGTGATGACCGGCGGCATCTTGGCGGCCTTTGCGTCGCTCGACCTGTTCCTGTTTTATTTCGCCCATGAACTCGCGTTGGTGCCGACCTTCATCATGATCGGGGTGTGGGGGCGGGGTGAGAACAAGAATTATGCGACTTTCCAGATCACCTTGTATCTGAGCGTGGGCGCTTTGATCGCCCTGATCGGACTCATCGCCTTATACCTGCAGTTCCCGGCTGCTATCCGGACTTTTGACGTGGTGGAACTCACGAAGCAGGTTCAAAAGAACCCCATCTCCCTGCACGGTCAAAATCTCGTCTTCCCGCTGCTCTTGTTCGGCTTCGGCATCCTGATTTCGCTCTGGCCTTTCCATACCTGGGCCCCGCTCGGTTACGGCTCTGCCCCGACCGCTACCGCGATGCTCCATGCCGGGGTGCTGAAGAAGTTCGGCCTCTATGGCTTGCTGCGCATCGCCCTGCCGTTGCTGCCGCAGGCGACGCACAACTGGGTGAACGTCATCGCGTGGCTTTGCCTCGGGAATATTCTTTATTGTGGATTGGTGGCGTTGCGCCAAAAGAACCTGAATTGGCTGATCGGCTATTCGAGCGTGGCGCACATGGGCTTTGTGTTTCTGGGCATCGCCAGCCTGAATGTGATCGGTATCAGCGGAGCGGTGCTGGTGATGATCGCCCACGGCTTCCTGGCGGCGCTGAGCTTCGGACTGAGCGGTTACCTTTATCATACGACCGGCACCCTGGAGATGAATAAATTGGGCGGATTGCTCCGCAAACTGCCGTTCCTTGGAACTGCGATGATCATGGCCATGTTCGCGGGTTGCGGTTTGCCGGGCTTCGCCAACTTTGCCGGTGAAGTGACGGTGTTCTTCGGAGCCTGGCAGAAATATCAACTGATAACCGGCATCGCCGTCTGGGCGGCGCTGGTGATCGGCGCCGTGTACATGCTGCGGGCGATCCGTGATATCTGGCACGGTCCGTTGCCGGAAAAATGGGCGGCGCTGGCGGAATCAAGCTGGCCTTTCCGCAAGGTGCCTTACCTGGTGCTGCTGGTGAGTTTGCTGGTGTTCGGATTCTTTCCGCGCTTGTTGACCGAGAAGATCACGCCCAGCGCGCAGAAGATCGTGGATTTGGCGACGGTGCCAACCGCCACGCCGGTGGTGGCCGCCAAGGCGGCGCTGGTGGCGGAGGCAAAGCCCTGATGAACTGGATTTCGCTTAAATGAATTATTCCCTGTTAGTTTTGGAAATCGCGGTGGTGGTCCTGGGTTTGGGACTGCTGCTGGCGGATTTGTGGACTCCGGTTGAGAAGAAGCGCAACCTGGGTTATGTAGCCGCGGTTGGGGTGGGACTGATCTTGGCCTGGAGTTTCAAGCTGAGCGGCGAGGCACAATCCGCGTTCCACGGCATGTATTTGATGGATGGCCTGGCGCTGTTCTTCAAACGGTTCTTCCTGGTGACAGCGATGATTGTGCTGCTGATGTCCGTGGAGTTTGCGGACCGGATTGAGGCGGGAATTTCCGAATTTTACGCGCTCATTTTGTTCGCCCTGACCGGAATGATGTTCGCCGCTTCCGCGAATGATTTTACTCTCCTTTTTGTTTCCGTGGAGCTGATTACCGTCACCTTCTATGTGCTGACCAGTTTCCAACGCAGCAAGCTGCTCTCGCTCGAAGCCGGCGCCAAGTATCTGATTCTCGGCGCCCTTTCCTCCGCGTTCATGGTTTACGGAATCGCGCTGGTTTTTGGGACGACGGGCAGGATGAATTTTGACCAGATCGCCCTGGTCGCTCCGCAACTGGTCGGCGACAAGATATTCCTGATGGGTGTGCTGTTAGTGCTGGTTGGGCTCGGTTTCAAGATCGCGGCTTTCCCCGTCCAGATGTGGGCGCCGGACGTTTACCAAGGCTCGCCCGCGCCGACGACGGCTTTCCTCGCGGTCGGTTCCAAGGCAGCCGGATTCGTGCTGCTGTTGCGCGTGCTCTTCAACGCCGTGCCCGCCGTCACCGCGCATTGGACCACGCTGCTCATCGTCATTTCCATCATCACCATTCTTTACGGGAACCTGTGCGCCATTCCGCAACGCAATCTGAAGCGGTTGCTGGGGTACTCGAGCATCGCGAACGCGGGCTATCTGTTGATGGGGGTGGCAGCTATGAGTGTGGCCGGACAATCAGCGATTCTCTATTACCTCGGCGGCTATCTGTTCACCGTGCTGGGAGCTTTCATCGTGATCTGCCTCGTGATGACCAAAGTGGAGGGCGAAGACATCAGCGCGCTGGCGGGTTTGAACCAGCGGTCGCCGTTGCTGGCCACCACGCTGACACTGGCAATGGTATCTTTGGCGGGCATCCCGCCGCTTGCCGGCTTCTTCGGCAAGTTTTTGCTCCTGAAAGCCGTGGTGGAGAAGGGTGCCACAAACCCGGCCTATTACTGGTTGGTGGCCGTCGCAATCTTCGGCGTGGTGATCTCGCTGTATTACTATTTCGGCGTGGTGCGCGCCATTTACTGGTCCAAGGACGCGACCGATCTCTCGCCCATCCCGGTCTCGCTGCCGATCAAGGTCGCGATTTACGCCTGCGTGGCGGGCATGCTGTATCTCGGCTTGTATCCGAATGCGGCGGTAAACCTGGCCGATAAAGCCGTGGCGGTTTTGAAGATGTAATTGCGCTTTCCGCGTGCCGCTGCGGTGGCATTTACACCACTTCGCGGAGTTGCACGGCGTCAACAACGCGGTCACCGGCGGCGATGGTGCTGATGACGACCACGTGGCTGCCTTTGCGGACGAGTCGCCGCTCCAGGAGCGTTTTCAACGCCATTTCAATATTCTTCTCCAGTTTGTCAGGATCAAACTGCATGACGAGCGGCACGACACCCCAGTTAAGCGTGAGTTCCTCGGCGACATCCCAGCTTTGGCCGACGGCGTAGATGGTGGAAAATTTTGGCCGCAACCAGGAGAGGTACCGGGTCATGCTGCCGTAGCGGATGAGGGTCACAATCGCGTGCGCCCGCAACTCGTTGGCAAGAACGACCGCGCTCTTGGCGATTTTTTCGCGCGGGTCGGTGAGTTCGGCCTGTTCCCAATAGTTCGCGCCACCGCTGTGTTCGGTGCGCTGGGCGATGCGGTCAAAAACCTCGATGCATTTGAGCGGATACTTGCCGACGGTGGTTTCACCGCTGAGCATGATGGCATCGGCCTGCTCGAAGACGGCGTTGGCGACGTCGGTGACTTCCGCCCGCGTGGGCATGGGGGATTGGATCATGCTCTCGAGCATGTGCGTGGCGACGATGACGGGGCGGCCGATGCGGAGGCAGGTCTTGACGATCCGGCGCTGGATGATGGGCAATTCTTCGTAGGGCACTTCGATGCCCAGGTCGCCGCGAGCCACCATGATGGCATCGGATTCGAGGACGATGGATTCGAGGTTTTTGATCGCCTCCTGGTCTTCGATCTTGGCGATGATCAATGGGCGGTGCGTCGCGGTCTGCACCAGTTTTTTCAACTCGCGAATGTCCTTGGCGGCGCGGACGAATGAGAGCGCGATGAAATCGACACCGATTTCGAGCCCGAGCTTCACGTCGGCAATATCCTTGGCCGTCAGGGCGGGAAGGCTGACTTTGACGCCGGGCAGGTTGATGTGGCGGCGGCTGCCGAGTTTGCCATCGGTCAGCACCTCGCATTCGACCTTGTTGCCCTGCTTGGCAAGGACCTTCATCTGGATTGCGCCGTTGTCCACGAGGACGACGTCGCCCACGCTGATGTCGTTGATGAAATCGGCGTAGTTGACATCGACGGAATTCTCTTCCTCGCTCTTTTCGCCGCGGACGGTGAAGGTGAATTTTTGGCCGGGCTTGAGGTTCAGCGGAACGTGGAGGTCGCCGGTGCGGATGGCGGGGCCTTGGGTGTCCATCATGACTCCGATCACGATGTCCTGGGCGGCGGCGGCGGTCCGGATGTCCTTGACCACACGGCGGGTCCAATCGTGCGGGGCGTGGGACATGTTGAGGCGGAAAACGTTTACGCCCGCCGCAATGAGCTTGGCGAGCATTTCCGGCGAGTCAGTGGCGGGTCCGAGGGTGGCGATGATTTTGGTGTTGCGCATAACATCGAACTAGATTCGTCGAGGTGTATTAAAGAGGAATGTGCGGCAAGGTAAAGGAGGAAGCGTGGGCATGACCAGGGTCCAAAGTTTCAGACGTGATGTAAGGCAGCTCTCTCATCCGTTCGTGCGCCAACTCTTGCTTAGGTCCTGAAAATCTCAACCCTCGGAAATTTGTCGCGTAAGTCAGATTTAAGCAGCCGAAAGAGCCGGGTTGTGCGACAGGCCGAACTTGAATGAACCAGCGAGACTGGAAATCGGGAGAACAATGAGATAGAATGTTGGTGGAAACCGCAACGAGCCTCATGGCTTCCTGCGCGGCAGGTGAGTTATTGTATCTGCCACGGTTGCCTCGTTCCAGAAACAAAGGAGAATTGGATGACTTTTACCACCCATGCCAGCCTGTTCGCCGGCGCATTGTTCGTCGGGATGTTGTTGGTTTTGGAAGCCGGCCGTCGGCTTGGCGCCCGGCCTTCGGCACAGGACATCGCCGGAGCGCGGGCCGGACTGGGAGCAGTGGAGGCGGCGGTCTTTGCCTTGTTGGGTTTGCTGATCGCGTTCACTTTTTCGGGCGCGGCGTCGCGCTTCGACACGCGGCGGCAGTTGGTGGTCACGGAAGCGAATGCCATCGGTACGGCGTGGCTGCGGCTTGACCTGTTGCCGGCGAGCGCGCAACCGGCCTTGCGCGAGCTGTTCCGCCGGTATCTGGATTCGCGTTTGGAGACGTACCGCAAATTGCCGGACGTGGCGGCCGCGAAGGCGGAACTGGCGCATTCGGTGTCATTGCAAAATGAAATCTGGAAACAGGCGGTGACGGCCAGCCGGGATTCCGGTTCGCAAGCGGCGACGATGCTGGTGCTGCCCGCGTTGAATGCAATGATTGACATCACCACCACCCGCGTGATGGCCACCCAGATGCATCCACCCAAGATCATCTTTGCCATGCTCGCCCTGCTGTCGCTGACGGGCGCCCTCCTGGCGGGTTACGGCATGGCGGGCGGCAAGACGCGCAGTTGGATACATATCGCAGGCTTTGCCGCCATCATGGCGGTGACTTTTTATGTCATTCTCGACGTTGAATATCCACGCCGGGGATTGATCCGCGTGAATGCCGTGGATCAAGTGCTGAGGGATCTGCGTCAGAGCATGGAGCAGCCAGGTGCTAAAACGCCGGCCGAAAACCTTGCCAGCCCATAAATGAACTTGATATTTTACGCAAGAAGCCGCATATATATCGCCCTTAAGACAACTTAATTTTTTGATTTTATGGCTGATATCGCGAATAAATACGGAGACAATGTAACTGGGAAGTTTTACGTGGACAACCAATGCATCGATTGTGACCTGTGCCGCGAAACCGCACCGGACAATTTTACGCGCAGCGATGATGGCGGTTACTCTTTCGTTTACAAGCAACCCGGCACGACGGAGGAAGAGGCTCGTTGCAAGGAAGCCATGGAAGGCTGCCCGGTCGAAGCCATCGGCAGCAACGGCGACGGCGCCTAGCTCGTAAGAGCCAACATTTTGGACCCGCAGGTGAAAGCCTGCGGGTTTTTTTATGTCCTGAACCGAACCGCGCCGGAAACGGTTGGCCTCATTCAATGTTTCAACAAAGTGCGGCGGAGGAGTTCAAGAGCTTGCTGGCAGGTAATTTGTTTGAAGGTGGGACGATCGTAGCGGTTGATCGGGTTCAAGACGATGGTATGGCGGGTGGTGGCCAAGGCGATGAAGACGGTGCCGACCGGCTTGCTCTCCGTGCCGCCGGTCGGGCCGGCGATGCCGGTGATGGCGATGGCATAATCAGCGCCCAGCCGGGTGCGGGCGCCCTCGGCCATCTCGCGGGCGGTGGCTTCGCTCACGGCACCGTGCTGCGCGAGCGTTTCGGGGCGGACGCCCAGGAGCTTCTGTTTCACTTCATTGCTGTAGGTGACCATCCCGCCCAGGAAAACGGCGGAGGCTCCCGGAACATCCGTGATGCGATTGGCCACAAAGCCGCCGGTGCAGGATTCGGCCAGGGCCAGGGTTTCCTTGCGCTCGGTCAGCAGGCGGACCACCGTGGCGTTCAGTTGGTCGTCCTGGGTGCCGAAGATATGGGAGCCCAGTCGGTCGCGAATGATGGCTTCGCCTTCAGCGGCCAACTTTTCGGCATTGGCGCCGCGGGCGACCAGGCGGACATCCACCTCCCCATAATGCGCGCAATAGCCGAGTTCCAGACCGGCTGCGGTGAGCGGTTGAAGCTGGGCGGCAATTTTCTCCTCGACGATCGATTCCCCAATTCCGGTGGTGCGGATGGTGCGGCAGATAAAGGCGGACGTGAGCGGTAGTTTCTGGCGGAGCAGGGGCAGAACCTGGTCGGTGAACATGGGCCGCAATTCGCGGGGCGGACCGGGCAGCATGATGAGCCAACTGGTTTTGCCCCCGGCGCGGAAGGGGTTGGGACTGACTTCCATGGCGAGGCCGGGCGCGGTGCCGTTGGGATTGGGCAGGACCAAAGCGCCTTCGGGAATCTGCGCCTGCACTTGAGTCTGCGCGGGCATGGGGCGGCCGCGTTGCGCGAAGAAATCTCCGAGATGGGCCAGGATGGCCGGGTCGGTGTGCAGTTTTCTGCCAAGCAGGGCGGCAATGAGGTCGCGGGTAAGGTCGTCGGAAGTCGGGCCGAGGCCGCCGGTCACGATCAGGAGGTCGGCGCGGGCGAGGGCTTCGCGGACCGTTTGCTGGATGTCCAAACCGGTGTCCGGGACCGCGGTTTGACGGGCCACGGTGTAGCCGGCGTCAGCAAGCTGGCGGCAGAGCCATTGCTGGTGGGTGTTCAGGACGAAGCCGAGCATCAGCTCGCTGCCGGTGTTGATGATCTCGATTTCCACAGTGCCTTGCATTCTGTCAGCTTAAGGCTGAGCTTTTAAAGTTCAAATTTGGGCCAGGCGAGCGGGGCGGACGTGAAAGCGTTGCGTTGACTTGGCGCGCGGCTGTTTTATAGTGGAAATATGTCTGATGCAGCCAAATGCGCCACGAAAGCGAAGTTCATGCATTTCCTGGCGCATAAAAATTTGCGGATCACTTCGCAACGTCAGGCCATCGTGGACACCGTGTTCAGCACGGAGAAGCATTTCACGGCCGAACAATTGCTGGAGTGGTCGCGGCAACGCGACAAATCGGTTTCCCGCGCCACGGTCTATCGCACGCTGCCCCTGCTCACCGAGAGCGGGTTGGTGCGCGAGATGGATTTCGGCAAGGATTACAAGTTTTACGACCCCAATTACGCCGAGCATCCCAACCACAATCACATCATCTGCAATGATTGCGAAAAGATTGTGGAGTTCGAGAGCGACAAGATCGAGAAGCTTGAGACCGAGATCACGCGTCAGCTAGGTTTTTCCATCAAGACGCAACGGCTGCAAATCACCGGCAGTTGCGAGGAGTTGAAGAAGCTGGGCGCCTGCAAGAAGAAGAGCGGTTGCTGAGAAGGCAGCCGACATCGGACTGGGTAAATCAATCCGCCTGCCTCCATGAATAAATGCTTTTTGTTCGGCTTGCTTGTTCTCGTGGCCTTGGTCACTGGTTGCCCAAAGAATCATTACATCGTTGAGTTGACCCCGCGCGAGAATGCCGTGGAGCGGAAGCTAATCTTCTATCGCGAGAACGGAGCCAATACCAACAGCAGCACGCCGGCTTACGAGAAATTTCCCTCGAATGAATTGGCAGCCATCACCAGCCTGTATGCACCTGGTGCAACGCTGCGCGAAGGGGATCGGCATATCGCAACTGGCGAATTTGCAGGCGCAATGCCGTCGGATGTAGGTGGGACCGGTTCCTTTA